>NZ_JBHIQS010000002.1:0-262621 GCF_042196685.1 Bartonella sp. AC329YNZD
TGAGAGGAGGCAGAAGCACTTCACCAATGCTAATCCCCAAAGCCACAATGCGGTTTTGTAAGAGTTCAAATTGTCGCCTGGACAAAAAGCGCACGATCAATCACCGACAATTCATTGCGAAAGAGGTTTTCTGCCACTTCTAAAAGCGCAGCATTCTCTTTATCCGCCTGCACCACAACCGCATCAATTTCGCTATAGCCTAAAAGCTCAGCAGCCCTCAGCCGATGTGCACCAGCTATAAGCGTGTAATTACCCTCTTTAGCATTAGGTGTATGACGCACCGTAATCGGATTCATCAATCCCTCCCGCGCCATTGATTGTGCAAGTGCCTTGGCATGCTCAACATCTACAGGGCGTATACGTTCGGGAACAACAATCAAATCTAAAGCAATCTCTTGAAACTGTGCCATCACGCCCCCGCCTTTTCCATTTCTAGTAAGAATAAATCCATCGCACGCCCTGCCCATCTTCGATAAGCTTTCGCAAAAACGGGTTCTTCCAAACGCCGATTAATCACTTGCAAAGCAAGAAAGATAGCAGTCTACTGCCGTACTTGCATGGCAACAATACGCCGCCGCGGTACCTCAAACTGATAATGCAAAATATGAATGGCAATTTGCCGCGCTAATATCGCATCAAACAATCCATGCTGAGGATCAATAATATACCGGATCGGTACATGCCGAAAGCCACCACTCACTGCTTTTAAAGAACAGGAAAGCATCATTTGTAACCGTTCAGCTTCTGAATAAGGATTAAAGATTTCTCTTTTTGCCTCGGGCGTCCATAAATTATAAGCTGCAACCATAACCATCCACCATTAGTAAAATCCGCTTACCACCTATGGAAAACAAAACTACCCAAACGGCTGTTCTATGATGCAACTCTATGCAATTTATCTTGCCTATTTCGTACTGATCTTTAGACATTGATAAACCTTTTCATCTTATGGTATTTAAATTCATGGCAAATGCGTATGACACACGCAAAGCCGTGTAACGAAGTTCAAGCAGCATTACCGCGCAATGCGGACTGTGTTGCCGAATCTGTATTGGCATGTTTTGCTGCTTTAAAAATACGACGGCGACTTTTGGGGTAGCGGTCGTAGAACACTTGCTCGACGGGAAAACCGATAAAATCGGCAATAGCACGTTCGGCTTTCTCGTTGGGGCGTGTCCAGATGTGTTGAACGCTGGATGACGGTAATTGATATGCTTTAGCCAGCTCCGCCAAAGTCATATTACGGCGGCGTAGCTCGGCTAAAATACTATGGCGATCCCAGACTTGTGTGGTGGTCATAACTTTCGCTCCTGCTTTAAACGGACGCTCCTACATCCGTTTTTTGTGGGGTTAAATGTATAATAAATGCCCTCAATATCGGGCTGTAATTAGAGGTATATACCAAATATTTTGTGTTGTAAACAATGTATTTTGTATAGAGGTGATTTTTTTTGGCACGTCCAGAAGTAGAACCTAAAACAGAACTGGCAAAACGATTGCGTGAAATACGACGAATGCTCGGAAACGAAGAACGGGGCATTTTTGCGCAACGCCTTAATTTACAACGCAATACCCTTGCCAATTATGAAATCGGAGCACATGAGCCTCCATCCTCAGTAATTAACGCCTATTATACAGCCTATAACATTAATCCTCATTGGCTCGTTACGGGTGAAGGTGAAATATTTAGTGACATGGCAAAAGCGAAAGCAGCTGGTTTTAAAACACCCACCATTCCTGCTGGTCTCATGAAAAAACTCGGTCGCATAGCTTATACAACCTATCGCGATGCAAATATAAAACTCCCCCCTGAAGATATAGCGGAACTCGCGGCAGAGCTTTATAAAAAGTTGCAAGAGCTTGTTCAAAACATCAACGACACGGAAGAAGTAGAAGCGACTTTCCCTCTTCTTAAAATTCATTTAAAGCGTCAAATAGAGGCTGAAAAAGAACACTCCAAAACTACACAAAATTCGGCTTAATGCCTCTCTAAGATGAATGGGGGAAGCTCTTTTTAAAATCCTGTAATTTAAAACGAACCTAAATATGAATAAGGAGCATTTTTGGCACGCTCCGAACTAGAACCTAAAACAGAACTAGCAAAGCGCTTACGCTTGATACGAGAAAGCTTAGAGCTTAATCGAGATAAGATAGCTACCCGTTTAGGTATTAAAAAAGCAATTTATGACCATGCTGAAAGAGGGACCACTTTTCCCAATGTAAAATTTTTGACTGCTTTATCACAGCAATTAAATATCAACTTAACTTGGCTAATTACAGGTGAAGGCGAAATGTTTAGTGACATGGCAAAAGCGAAAGCAGCTGGTTTTAAAGCACCCACCATACCTGCTGGTCTCATGAAAAAGCTTGGTCGCATAGCTTATACAACCTATCGCGATGCAAATATAAAACTCCCTCCTGAAGATATAGCGGAACGCGCGGCGGAACTTTATGGAAAACTGCAAGAGCTTGTTCAAGACATCAACGACACGGAAGACGTCGAGCTTATTTTACCTCTTTTAAAACTGCATTTAAAGCGTCAAATAGAGGCTGAAAATACACATCCAGAAACTAAATAAGATACAGCTTAATGTCCCTTTAATATGAAAAATCGATATGAAAATCTTTTTTGCTTTTTTGGTCATTTTTGGTTGGTTTTGGAGTCGATTGAACTTTTGGATTTATTTTTTTCACAGGGTCTTCAAAGACCTTTCAAAGCCTTCTTTCATTTTTACCATGAAAACGCACTTTTTTCTGATTTTCTGTTACATAAATCTAATCCGGATAATAAGAGAACGCATAGTAAAATTAAAGAATTATCTCATATTTCTTTCTCATTCTACTTTTGCTTAGTTAGTACAAAAACTACTGTAAAACTATATTTATTTTGCACGTCTTACTTGAATATGTGCTAGCAACCCTAATGTTGAACTATCACGGTTATCCGCTTTACTTTCTCCACGAAGAATTGGTAGTAACTCGTTTGCTAATTCTTTACCAAGCTCAACACCCCATTGATCAAATGAATTAATATTCATTAAAATCCCTTCAACAAAAGTACGATGTTCATAAAGCGCAATAAGACGACCGAGTGCAAAAGGTGTTAATAAATCCTGAACCAGCGTAATACTGGGACGGTTTCCTTTAAAACTTCTATGAATAGCTAAATAACCTGCTTCACGTTCATCAACTCCATTTTTTATCAAGATATGCTGAGCATCTTCAATACTACGCCCCTTCATCAAGGCTTTTGACTGTGCTAAACAGTTTGCTAGCAACATCTCATACATAGAATGTAAATTTTTCTCATGCCCTTTTATAAATAAAATAAATTCTACAGGAATAACATCTGTTCCTTGATGCAGAAGCTGAAAAAAAGCATGTTGACTATTTGTGCCTGAATCACCCCAAACAATCGGACCACTTGAAAAACTTAATGGTTTTCCATCCAGCGAGACTTGCTTACCATTTGATTCCATATCAAGCTGTTGTAAATAAGCTGGAAAATGTATTAAACGCTGCGCATAGGGAATAATAGAGCGTGATGAATAACCACAAATAACACGATGCCAAAACCCTAAAAGAGCAAAACGAATAGGAATATTTTTATGCAAAGGCATGGTTTTAAAATGTTGGTCCATTTGCAAAGCACCATTGAGAAATTGGCGAAAATTTCGACCACCTATTGCAAACATCACAACAAGCCCAATGGCTGACCAAATTGAATAACGCCCTCCAACCCAATTCCAAAATTTAAAAACTCTTGTCGAATCTATGCCAAATTCTGCCACTTTATCAAGCGCACTCGAAACAGCAACAAAATGCGTGCAAATGGCTTCTTCTCCTAAATGTGAACAAATCCACTGACGTGCAACTTGAGCATTTACCATTGTTTCAGCCGTTGTAAAAGTTTTAGAAGCAATGACAAACAGCGTTGTTGCTGGATTCAAAATAGAGAGAGTATCAGAAATATGAGCACTGTCAGCGTTAGAAACAAAATGACAACGTGGACCATCATGATAAGGTTTTAAAGCATATGTAACCATTGCAGGACCAAGATCAGATCCACCAATACCAATGTTTACAATATCACTTATTCTCTCTCCATTGCTTCCCTTGTAGCTTCCATCACGTACCTTTTCAGAAAATCTTTCCATGTCTTCAAGAACATCTTGAATATCGCGAATAAGATCATGGCCATCCAACATGAAAATTTCGTCAGCAGGTAAACGTAATGCAATATGAAGAACTGAGCGTTTTTCAGTTGTATTAATCGCTTGACCAGAAAACATTGCATCACGCCGTCCTAACACATCTGCTGCAACAGCTAAATCATCTAAAAGTTGCAATGTTTTAAATGTTATCCCACATTTTGAAAAATCGAAAAGAAGATCATCAAGTCTGAGAGAAAAATGGGAAAAACGCTGTTCATCTGCTAAAAAATGTCGACGAATATCATAGACCCCATCCTTTGCGGCATGGCTCCTTAAAGCATTTAATGCGGCTTCAAAAGCCTTTTCATTTCGAATCGAAAAGCTATCTCCCATAAGCTGATCCTATACAGTTATTGACAATGAAATCTATGCCCAAACAATAACAAAGCAGAAAGCATCTCCTTTATTGCTCGCTATCTTTACTGTTCACATAAAAACTAAGGAATATAAAAGTAAAAAATAAGATTCGAAGATGATATTTTTACAAGAATAAACTTTTAAATCTTTTCCACTCGATACATCATTTAACTTTATTGAGTTCTTTTGTTAATAATATAGCTTCTTCTGCTTTTGGTCTTATAAAACGCCCTAAAAAAAGATAAACAACCGGTGTAACATAAAGCGTAAAAATAGTTGCTAAACCTAAACCACCAACGATAACCCAACCTAAAGCTATACGCGCCTCTGCGCCAGCACCTTTGGCTAAAACCAAAGGAATACCTCCTAAAATGGCACAAATCATTGTCATGCAAACTGGACGAAGGCGAATGTTTGCTGCTTCTTCTACGGCTTCACGCACGCTTCTTCCCTGATCACGTAATTGATCTGCAAATTCAACAATAAGAATACCATTTTTCGCCATAACGCCAATTAACAAAATTAATCCAATTTGGCTGTAAATATTAAGACTCACACCACTCAATAGCATAGCAATTACAGCACAACCAATCCCTAATGGGACAGTGGCCATGATAATAAATCCTGAAATAAAGCTTTCAAACTGAGCAGCCAAAATCAATAAAATAATCAAAAAGGCAATGCCAAAAACAATCATAAAACCGGAGGATGTTTCATTAAGCGTTTCAGCTTCCCCTAAGGGAACTACATAGGTTCCTTTCGATAACAAAGGAGATGCAATTTTCTGTACCGTTTGGTAAGCTTCCCCTAAAGCAATACCTGGAGCAAGATTTGCGCTTAAAATAACAGCACTCATGCGTTTTTCCCGTTTTAATTGGGGCGAGATAGCTTTTTCATGTAAACGTGCAATAACCGATAAAGGAACATATCGATTGTCTTTGGTCTTTAAAAAAATGTTTTCTAAATCACTAGGACTCTTCATAGAATTTTTACGCGACATCAATTTAACATCGTAAGAATGATCATCCACGTTAATGGAACCAATCTTTTTACCATCCAACATTGCTTGTAATGTATCGCCCAAATTGGTGATATCAATCCCTAAATCGGAGGCTTTTTTTCGATTGATTTCAATGAAAAATTGCGGTTGTGTTGCATCAACAGTAAGACGTGGGCGAATAAAACGCGGATCATCTTGTAAAGTACTCACCAGCTTATCAGCAATGGGTTGTAATGTTGCATAATCATTGCCAAGAATTGCAAATTGTAATCCTTGCCCAGTTCCTCTCACACCCAGAGAATTTCCCTGCGCAGCAAACACAAAAACTGCGGGAAACTGTTTAACCTTTTCATTAATATCTTTCACGATTTCTTGCTGACTCCGTAAACGTTTATCCCAAGACGAAAGCAATAAAATCAAAAAAGCAGTATTGGGTGAACCACCAGCACCCGCAATAGAGTAACTGTTAGCAATCTCCCCTGCATCACGTAATGGCTGTAGACTTGCTTCAATTTGCTCTACTTGCTCGTTCAAATATTGTGTTGAAATACCTTGTGGTCCATTAATAACCAAAAAGATCACAGCTCTGTCTTCTGCTGGCGTTAATTCCTGTTGTAATTTCGTATAGCCTCCAACACAAAGACCCGCAAAAATAAGTGAAGCAAAAACAACAGCCCAAGGCTTTTCTAAACACTTATGCAAACTGTAAGTATATGCCTTATGAAAAAAAGTACCTAATTTATATAAAAAAGCAAAATGATGGGACTCTTCCTCTTTCTCCTCAATATGTTCTTTGAGAAAACGCGAAGCCAACATGGGACAAAGCGTTAAGGCAACAACTGAAGAAAGCAAAATAGAAATTGCCAAAACAAAACCAAATTCTCTAAAAAGACCTCCAACTTGCCCAGGAAGAAAGGAAATAGGAACAAACACAGCCACTAAAGTCAATGTTGTTGCTAAAACAGCAAAAAATACTTCACGTGTTCCTATCACCGCCGCAGCCCTAGACCCTAAACCCATGTTGCGCCACCGAACAATATTCTCAAGAACAACAATAGCATCATCCACAACAAGCCCTGTTGCTAAAACAAGTCCTAAAAATGTGAGAATATTTAATGAAAATCCTACAAGATAAATAGCTGCAATGGTACCAATCAAAGCGACAGGAAGAGATACAGCAGGTATCAGCGTTACACGAATGTCTCTGAGAAAAAGAAAAATGACCAAGATAACACTCAAAATAGCAATAACCAACGCAACTTCAACCTCATGAAGAGCGCTTTTAATAAAAACTGCATCGTCATTAATAACGTCTATATGTACAGAAGAAGGAACAATACTTTTGAGATTATCAACAACGGTTCTCACTCCTTCAGAAATATTAAGAGTGTTGGATTGTGCTTTACGCACAATTCCTAATCCAATACCTGTCTTTCCATTGATACGGAGAATAACCTTTTCTATATCCGGCGATAAAGTGACATGCGCAACATCACCAAGATGTACATGAGGTTTTAAAACAACTTGTTCAAAAGATTCTGGTGTTGTTAAACGTGCAGTAGCACGCACAACTAAATTTTGCGTAGAATTGCGTAATGATCCTACTGGCACATCCGTTGTCATATCAGCAAGAACACGAGAAACATCTGCTACGGTTAATCCATAACTTGCAAGTTTTGCTTGATCTATATCAATCTGAAAAATCTTTGTGCGAGCGCTATCAACCTGTACATCACCAACACCATCAACAGCGGAAATTGCATCAACAATCTGATCGTCTACAATCGTGGTTAAATCATCAACACTCATTGTTGGTGACGTCACAACCAAATACATCATGGCAGCAGCATTGGAATCTGCTTTAATAATCAAAGGCGAATCCGCATCTTTCGGTAAAGTATACGTAATGCGAGACAGGGCATCACGAATATCAGATGCTGCAACATTCAAATCAACACCAACATTAAAATTAATCTGCACACGGGAGCGCCCAAAAGAAGACGTTGAAGAAATCGTCTTAACACCTGAAACACGAGAAACAGCATCTTCTATAATTTTTGTAACTTCACGATCAATTGTTTCTGCCGACGCACCAGAAAACACCGTCACAATCGTTGTTACGGGAGTATCAACATCAGGTAATTCTCTTACATCAACATTTAACCATGCTGCAAATCCTGCAATGATGATCATAGCATTTAAAACAAAAGTAAAAACCGGTCTGCGAATAAATAAGGTAATGAGACCACCTTGCTCGACCTGTGACATCGGCTGTTTTGTGCTCAATTCTTGGCTCATTGTATATCCGTTCCGTAAACTGCTGGTAATTGCTGTTGATGAGACTTTGGATCATCAATCGTTACTTTACTTCCTGGATAAAGCATTTGTACTCCTTGAATGACAACTTGATCACCATTTTCTAGGGGTGCTTTTACGAAAACTTGATCTGCTTTATGCTGAATAATTGATACGGGTATAGCCTCTACTTTCCCTTCTCTCACACGCCAAACGAATGACCCTTTACTGTTCCATTGAACCGCAAGAGGATTAACGACAGGGAAAGAACCACTATGAAATTGCAAGGCAACAGAAAAAGACATACCAGACATAAGCGTATCTTTTTCATTATTAATTTCAACCTGAGCATGAAGTGTGCGACTTTCTGGATCAACGATATTATCAATCGCATAAATATGACCAACAAAAGATTTGTCTGGCTGCGCAGTTAATGTTGCCGTTACCTCATCTCCTTTATGGATGCGCGACACATATCGTTCAGGAGCCCATATGTCGACCAAAATACGTTCTCTATTCTCAATACGGCCTATTACAGTATTAAGGGTCACGTTATTCCCCGCATCAACAGGCAAAATACCAACAACCCCAGGAATCGGTGCACGAATTGTTCGCCGATCGAGATCTAATTCAGCATTACGCAAAACTAAATTTGCATTATCCAACTCTAAGCGTGCTGTAATTTCTTGAACTTCTGTTGCTGTATTGCTAGCACGTAATTTAAGAATGCGCGAAAGCGTTAACGCATTATTATCACGTTGTACTTTTGCTTTTGCAGCCGCTATTTCCTCTTTTTTAGAATCAAGCTTTGCAATCACATCACCTACTTGTACTTTTGTACCAGCTGACACAAAAAGCTTATCAATAACACCTGGAGATAAAGGGGTGAGCTCGACTTCTGCAAGTGCTTGTCCACTCCCTAGAACGTTAAGTTGTTCATAAAAATCTTGATTTTTTACAAGATCAACGACAACCTTTACCGGTGGTTTTCTCATTTTTCCATTTGAATCTTTATACGATACTCTTGTTTTATCCACCATAGAAATGGGTTGGTCTGCACTCTTTTTTCCAACCCAATAAGTAACCGTTAAAACAACGATTAAAAACACTAATGGAAAGATCTTTTTTAATAACGCCATACATCCGCCCTTGCTGTGTCATGTTCATCTGAAATAGTTTTCAACAGTAATATCGGCGTTTTACACAAAAACCCAACAGCGGGTGTATATATCTTACCCCACCGCAAAAAACACATCTCATCTCTGCTTGACTATCTTTCATAGATTAAAACGTCAAGTTAACTATCGTTCATATTGCTTTGTATGGTCATGACAAAAAAATGTTCATATCAAAACCAACTGAAGCCATAATATATTATATCCTTTTTTAAAATATATCATAAAAAAAAGAGATTTTTTTTATGACGACTCAAGTTTCACTTGCATTTCTTTAATGAAACGATTAGGAACCCTTTGTCTTAGACAATGTAAAAAATTGAAATGTATGCACCCGTAGCTCAGCTGGATAGAGCACCAGACTACGAATCTGGGGGTCAGGAGTTCGAATCTCTTCGGGTGCGCCATCTATCAATATCTTACTTATCATCTATCAATATCTTACTTATAAAGTCAGACTTTTTAAATTCTTTATTTTGTGATCTATTATTTTGTATTTTGTTATTTCATTCTGTTGTGGGGCGTTTCTTTAGCCATTTTGCTAGAATAAAATGTTATGAGTCCTTCAATTCAGCTCTAAGGTGCTTTTATTAGCTTATAATCGTAGCGATTACATGAGTAGCGTATGTTGTTGTTTTCTTTTTTCAATCTATGCGCTTGTTTTTGGTCTCTTCCGGATTATACTCTCTACTCAGTTAGGTAATTTTTACGTGCTTATTTCTAATTGTTCCATAACTGAATGTTTCTAGATATTTTATTCCTAGCAGTCCCATCTTAAGAGGGATTTCAGATGTGCCGCCATAAATTCCGGTTTACCACCATGTGAAGCTTTTTCAGTGTGTTGTTGGAAAGAATAAATAAACTACTTCTCGAACATACTACTATGAAACACTTATGGTATCCATTAATATCATCAGCATTTGTTGCAAACCAAAGCTTCTTTTCGCAATATTTTTAATTGAATTAAACGTATTTTTACTGCTTAAAGGCAAAAAGATTCTTTTTCCTAAAAAACAATAAAACTCTTCTTGTGCTTCTTTAGCATTATCTCTTGCATGGCATATCATCGATTTCTATGATATCTTAATATTTTTCTGTTCTCTATGAATTTTTCTAATTAATCCATGGGTACAGATTTCAAACATTAATAAAAGCTGAATTTAAAGAATTTTTCCATGCCTAAAACTGATATTGAAATTGCTCGCACTGCTAAAAAGCAACATATTATTGAAATTGCACAAAAAATTGGTATCTCACATGAAAATCTCATTCCCTATGGCCATGATAAAGCTAAAATTTCTTCTGAATACATAAAATCGCTTAATAAAAATCCAGATGGTAAACTTATCCTTGTCACAGCTATCAATCCCACACCTGCCGGAGAAGGCAAAACAACAACAACAGTTGGACTAAGTGATGCTCTTAATCTTATTGGTAAAAAAACAATAGCTACCTTGAGAGAACCATCTTTAGGTCCCTGTTTTGGTGTAAAAGGCGGTGCTGCTGGTGGTGGTTATGCGCAAGTCATTCCAATGGATGACCTTAATTTACATTTTACCGGTGATTTTCATGCTATTACAGCTGCTCATAATCTTCTTGCCGCAATGATAGATAATCATCTTTATTGGGGAAATACTCTAAACATTGATCCACGTCGCATTGTTTGGAAACGCGTTCTTGATATGAATGATCGTGCATTGCGCGATATTGTCATTTCATTGGGGGGCATAACAAATGGTTTTCCACGCCAAACAGGTTTTGATATTACTGTTGCATCAGAAATTATGGCGCTTCTTTGTCTCTCTGAAAATTTAGAAAACCTTACACAAAGACTCAAGAAAATTATTGTTGCTTATCGTTATGATAAAACGCCCATCACCGTTGCTGATCTTAATGCAGAAGGTGCAATGGCAGTTCTTCTAAAAGATGCTATACAACCCAATCTCGTACAGACAATTGAAAATAACCCTGTTCTCGTTCATGGAGGACCTTTTGCTAATATTGCTCATGGCTGCAACTCAGTTATAGCAACAAAAACTGCTTTAAAACTCGCTGATTATGTTGTCACAGAAGCAGGATTTGGAGCCGATCTTGGAGCAGAAAAGTTTTTCGACATCAAATGTCGGCAAGCAGGTATTGTACCAAATGCTACCGTGATCGTCGCAACTATTCGTGCATTAAAAATGAATGGTGGTGTGGATAAAAATAACCTGACAGAAGAAAATATCACCGCTTTAGAAAAAGGAGCAGCTAATCTTTTACGACACATAAAAAATATGAAGCACTACGGTATTCCTTGTGTTGTGGCTATCAATCATTTTGACAGCGATCGCGATGCCGAAATAAAAACATTACAGAAAATAGTTGCAACAACTGGACACAAAGCTATTATCTGTAAGCATTGGGAACAAGGTGGGAAAGGCGCTATAGAACTTGCACAAGAACTCGTTACCTTGATTGAAGAAAAAAAATCTCATTTTAAGATTCTCTATCAAGATGATATTCCCCTCGTTCAAAAAATTAATTGTATTATAACAAAGCTATACGGTGGGCGTGGCGCCATTATCTCAGCCCCTATTCTCAAACAACTTGAATCTTGGGAAAAAGAAGGTTTTGGCGCCTACCCTATTTGTATGGCAAAAACACCTTATTCTTTTTCTGCTGATCCCAAGCAATATGGTGCGCCTGTT
Source organism: Bartonella sp. AC329YNZD (assembly GCF_042196685.1). Taxonomy (NCBI): domain Bacteria; kingdom Pseudomonadati; phylum Pseudomonadota; class Alphaproteobacteria; order Hyphomicrobiales; family Bartonellaceae; genus Bartonella; species Bartonella sp. AC329YNZD. The sequence continues at coordinate 11,732 of NZ_JBHIQS010000002.1, forward strand.
GATTTTGAAATTCCCGTACGAGAAATTCGTCTCTGTGCGGGAGCCGGCTTTATCGTTGTCATTTGCGGAGATGTTATGACCATGCCTGGACTACCCCATTATCCCACGGCTGAAAAAATTCATCTTGATGAAAATGATCAAATACAAGGACTTTCATGAGTTTATAATCATGAACTCTATCATTCATTATAAAAAGCATTTTATTACAAAAAAAATAGAATTTTTAAAAGCGATATAGACAAATGTCTTATTTATATGATATAAGTTTTTGTCCTTTTGGATATGCCTTTAAAAGGACGTAGGTTTTCCTATTATTTGTGACACTGAAAAAAGCAGGATAAATAGTGCAAGTACTCGTTCGTGATAATAATGTTGATCAAGCGCTCCGCGCGTTGAAGAAAAAGATGCAGCGTGAAGGTATCTTCCGTGAAATGAAAATGCGTAGTTATTATGAGAAGCCATCTGAGAGGCGTGCTCGTGAAAAAGCTGAGGCTATTCGTCGTACACGTAAGCTCGCTCGTAAGCGTGCGCAAAGAGAAGGTTTTGTTAGTAACGGACGAACTGTTGCGGTGAAGTAATATGCTTTTGTGTATGCGTTATCAAAATGGCATGAATTGTAGTGTAAATAGGCTATCAGAAATTTTGTACTTATAGGATGTTGTAAATGAATTTTTCTCATAAGGCGTGTGTTATAGTATTTAGAATTATCTGAGCATAATGGGTGTTTTGGGTCTATAAATATAGTGATTTTTATTTCACTCTTCGGCATTTCAAGCACTGCATAACAAACTGCAGTTCGGTTCTTTAAATCGACTTATTGCTGTACAAAATTAAGGAGAGAGTACTGGATATTTTGTAATGGCATTTTGCTGTAGTTTTTCATCTCTTAAATAGCTCTTTCTTATGTACCGCTCACGTGCTGGTTTTCTTTTTTTCTATTAAAATATTCTGTATCTTTCGAAAATTCTAGATCATATTGCAAAGCACAAATCACTATTGCAATATGCGATTATGTATGTGTAGAGATATGATATAAAATACATAATCCTCGTTCCCTTCACTTATATAATGAAATGATTCCATAATTTTCGATATCTCTTGATTTTATCCCTTTACAAAGGGAAGAATTTTAACCACTGCATTACAGATTGGTTTTTCTTGATAAATTTCTTCCCCTCATCAATTATGTTATTCACCTCATAGCGTATCGAGCAAACCTTCCCCTGAATATTTCATTTAATTTTCTTTTTCTCTAACTCAGTATAAAAGAAAATTGACAATAAACAAAGAAACCACTGTGATTTTAATATGTGTGAATATGTGCCTTATCTTATCATTTTTTATGAAAATATTTTTACAATTTAAATAACGATTAAAATGTATAACGTATTGATTTATTATTATAAGTAAGCGTTTTTCATATCAAATAATAACTATGAATACCGTAAAGCTCTCATCATACACCCTCTCATATTGAATCAATCAAAGTTTTTGCTTATACATCACAAGTGTGATTCATATACAAATGGAACTAACAGCTATAAAAAAGAATAAAAATGCTTCTTAGGAACGCTATAAATAATAAAACTGCATATAACATTGAGAGGCTGGTAAGTAGAATAATGGATTCAGCTTATCTACCATACGGATAAGCATTATCATGGCATAAGATTATAGTATAGCAAATTTTATAAAATGGATTATTACGGAAAACTGTCCTGTTAAAATCTAGCCTTTCATATAGCAATTTACTCTATAATGGTTTCTCATACTTTTACGCTTAAATGCTTCATTCATCGTATTATTTTGTTCATTTAAAACGTCTTTTCAAACCACACAATAATCCCTTTACTGAACAGTTTTTTGCTTAGAATATGCATACCTTTACTTTTATTTCGAGAAATAAACTCAGAAAAGAGATACAATACTTTAGCCCTGATCTCCTGTACAAAACTGCTATGGCCGCAATATACTTTACTATTTTATCACGCATATAGCTCCATAAAAATCCAATTTTATTTACAGTCATCTCCTCATAAAAAAGATAAGCGCTAAGAAATTCAAACTTTTGTTTCCCTTATTTTACTATTCTCGTAATAATTTTTGCATCGTTTAGATCTCTTTAACGAGCAATATGTCATAATTTTTATCAGTTTCTAGTCTTATCTTCCAGATTTTAAATTTCCAATATATGACGAAATAAAGGAGTTAAGTTTGCAAAATTCTCGTTGGTTTCGTGTTTCAAGGCTTTTATCATGTCTCTTAATAGCAAAAGTCATTGTATTGGGTTCACCTCATTTGTTGCATGCACAAACATTTAATCAAAATTTAGGGCCCAGTGGTTTACCACTTCCACGATTTGCTTCGATTAAACCTACCCGTGTTAATGTACGCGTCGGACCAGGAAGCAATTATTCTATCATTTTTACCTACCAAAAGAAGGGGTTACCTATTGAAATCATCCAAGAATATGATCAATGGCGCAAAATTCGTGATGCAGAAGGTGATGAGGGATGGGTATATCAATCGCTTTTATCGGGAAAACGAACTGCTATAACTCTTCCATGGCAAAAAGATAAAACAAAAAGACTGATGCTACGAAAAAACCCCACCGACAACGCAGAACTCGTGGCAGAAGTAGAGCCTAATGTCATTGGTAATATCCGCCAATGCGATGGACAATGGTGCGAAATCACTATTAATAATGTTCATGGGTGGCTTCAACAACCTCAGTTATGGGGGATCTATCCTGATGAAAAAATAAAAGGTTGGTGAATGCTTAAACGCATCAAATTTAATTTTTATTCCTCATTGAACATGCTCACTCCCTATCACAAGATTGATTTTTTGGTTTCAATCGCACGATCAAATCAACATGTGAAATTTCCATACCTTTTGGTGGCTCAGGCAAATTTCTAATAATGGGAGCTTCTTCCAAATTGCATGGAATATCAAGAATACGATTTTCGCCTTCTATATAAAAATGGTAGTGATCAGAAGTATTGGTATCAAACCAAGTTTTCGAACCTTCTACGGCAATAATACGTAATAATCTCGCTTCCGTAAATTGATGAAGCGTATTATAAACTGTTGCTAAAGATACAGGAACGCCTGCCCTCACCGCCTCCTCATAGAGCTCTTCAGCAGTAACATGACGATTTCCCTGAGAAAAAATCATATGTGCAAGTTCTAACCGCTGACGTGTTGGACGCAAACCATTTTGACGCAAACGTTTTTCTAACATAGAAATGGAATAATATTGCACAACTTTTCTACACTCTTTTGTGGACTGTTGCTCTTCATTCATATCAAAATTATCTGCACTCACTGACATATTACAAACCAAAATATATTTCTGTGTAAATAAGATCAAAATACAAAAAAATGCGAATAATGTGATGTAATCTTGTATTTCATTTTTAAATAATTACCTATGCAGAATACATAAAAAAGGGACTTTGTCATTAAAAATGATATAAAATCATTTCCCTCTCTTTAAAATTTGCTCTAAAAGTAGGTTCGGGAAAAGCGCAGAAATAAAGATATATGCAAATAAATGGAGTAACAATGGCTAAACAAAAGTCTCACTACACTTATGAAGAGCTTCTAAGCTGTGCTCGCGGTGAAATGTTTGGTAGAGGTAATGCGCAATTGCCGGCACCGCCAATGTTGATGATTCATCGAATCACTCAAATTAGCGAAACTGGTGGTGAATACGATAAAGGGATGGTTCGTGCCGAATTTGACATTACACCAGACCTGTGGTTCTTTGATTGTCACTTTATAGGTGATCCTGTCATGCCAGGATGTCTTGGACTGGATGGTATGTGGCAATTAACAGGTTTTTTTCTTGGTTGGCTAGGCGAACCAGGGAAAGGAAGAGCGATATCAACAGGTGAAGTAAAGTTATCAGGTATGATAACTCCACAAACCAAACTTCTTGAATATGGAATAGATTTCAAGCGTATTCGGCGTGGAAATTTAGTCTTAGGAATAGCTGATGGGTGGCTAAAAGCAGATGGAGAGACTATTTATAAAGCGAATGATTTACGCGTTGCTTTATTTAAAGAAGATTGAACGTTATTTTCATTCAGAAAGAATTTTTTACTATTCTGTATGGAACAAGGAGGTATAAATGCGTCGAGTTGTTGTAACCGGAATGGGAATTGTCTCCGCGATTGGAAATGGGCCCCAAGCTGTTTTAACCAGTTTACGTGAAGCAAAATCCGGAATTTCTTACGCACCTCAATACGCCGAATTAGGCTTTCGTAGCAGAGTTTATGGAAAACCCGATATTAATATAGAAGAGCTCGTAGATCGACGTGCTCTCCGTTTTCATGGACGTGGAACAGCATGGAATCACATTGCTATGGATCAAGCAATCTTAGATGCTGGTCTAGAGCCTCATGAAGTATCAAACGAACACACGGGTATTATTATGGGCTCTGGAGGTTCTTCAACTCAATCAATCGTAGAAGCTGCTGACATTACACGTCAAAAAGGTCCCAAACGTGTTGGACCTTTTGTTGTCCCTAAAGCGATGAGTTCTACAGCATCTGCAACACTGGCAACTTTCTTTAAAATAAAAGGGGTAAACTATTCAATCTCTTCAGCTTGTGCTACTTCCAATCATTGTATTGGTAATGCTTATGAAATGATCCAATATGGTAAACAGAAGCGCGTCTTTGCCGGTGGCTGCGAAGATTTGGATTGGACACTCTCTGTTTTATTCGATGCGATGGGCGCTATGTCTAGCAGATATAATGACATCCCTCAAAAAGCTTCGCGTGCTTATGATGTCAATCGTGATGGTTTTGTCATTGCTGGAGGAGCTGGCGTTTTGGTCCTTGAAGATCTAGAACTTGCTAAAGCACGTGGTGCAAAAATCTATGGAGAAATCGTTGGATATGGAGCTACATCCGATGGACATGATATGGTCGCCCCATCAGGAGAGGGAGCAGAACGGTGCATGCGCATGGCCCTTGCAACTGTCAATAATAAAATTGATTACATTAATCCCCATGCAACAGCAACCCCTGTTGGTGATCCTCCTGAAATAGAAGCTATCCGCCGTATCTTTGGAGAAGGTGATCAATGTCCCCCCATTTCTGCTACCAAATCTCTAACAGGACATTCCTTGGGAGCAGCAGGTGTTCACGAAGCAATCTATACATTGTTAATGATGAATCATAATTTTATTTGTGAAAGTGCCCATATTGAAGAACTTGATCCAGCTTTTTCTGATATGCCAATCGTTCGTGAACGACGTGATCATCAACAACTGAATACCGTATTGTCAAATACTTTTGGCTTTGGCGGTACCAATGCAACACTAGTTTTCCAACGCTATGTATAAACGAAAGTGCTTAGTAATTGAAAAAAGTACGGTCTTACGGAGAATAATATGAAAGGTTTGATGGAGGGCAAACGCGGCCTTATTATGGGAATTGCGAATGACCATTCAATTGCTTGGGGTATTGCCTGTCAACTCGCGCAAGCAGGAGCTGAATTAGCATTGACTTATCAAGGAGATGCTTTCGGAAAACGTGTTCAGCCCCTAGCCGATAAACTTGGCTGCAAATTAGTGCTAGAGTGCGATGTTGAAAAAATTGAAAATGTTGACTACGTCTTTGAGCAACTTAAAAAAGAATGGGAAACTATTGATTTTATTGTCCATGCCATTGGTTTTTCAGATAAAACTCAGCTAAAAGGGCGTTACGTTGATGTTACAACACGTGAAAACTTTCAACGCACGATGGTGATTTCAGCTTATTCCTTTACTGAAATTGCCCAGCGTGCGGGTAAACTTATGCCCAATGGAGGAACACTTCTAACCCTTACCTATGGTGCTTCACAGCAAGTTGTCCCTAATTATAACATCATGGGCGTTGCTAAGGCTGCTTTAGAAGCTATGGTACGTTATTTAGCAGCGGACTTTGGTCCTCAAAATATCCGCGTCAATGCAATTTCAGCTGGTCCTGTTAGAACCTTAGCAGGTAATGGTATTGCAGCTGCACGGGCAATATTTTCACATCAACGCCGTAATGCCCCATTACGTCGTACCGTGAATATTCATGAAATTGGAAAATCTGCTCTTTATCTACTCTCTGATTTATCATCAGGCGTTACAGGTGAAATCCATTATGTTGATTCAGGCTATAACATCATGTCTATGCCAATACTTGAAGAACTGAAAAAAAGTGACGATGCCCAAGAAGGATAAAAATCATCACATTAAAAAAATAAAATTAATCATACGCATAGTACTTTAGTCGCGTATTGAGTGCTTCTTCTGCATTATAATGGTATATTAGCTCATAAAAATATGATGTAAGGAACGTATGTAGATGTTTGTAAGAGTAAGTAAACACAAAACAAAGTGTATGACGCCCGTTGTTTCGCAAATTATTTTATAAAAAACTGGAATACTTCTTCAGTTCATTTTAGTTAAATTTTGTGTTTTATGACGTTATTTACCTTACTAAAGCAGGCGTTTTTACTGTTGCCTGTAGATTAATATCCACCCCTCATGCCGATATAGTTTGAGACAGAAATTAGGAGTATGGAAACCCTTAGCTTTTGTATATTAAATTAAAGAAAATATTGCCTATCGTTTGATTTATCCTTGATAACGTAAATACAACCTAATTTAGGAAGAATATGAAGGCATAAAGAAATCAATCATTAATTTTATCATCCTTCATTGACAATATATTGATTTATAATAATAATTTTCTGTTTTGTAAGTTAAATGATAGACCTGAATGTTGTAAGATACTCTTATTTCAAACCTGTTTATCTTGAATCAATCAAACCCATTCCCTTGCACGTCAAAAGCGGGGCTGACGTGTGAGTAAAAACTGTACAAGAAAAGATTAAAAATAGCTCTTATGAACCATCTTTAAGTTCTAAGGCGGTCGCAACATTGGGGGATGACAAATATAATGATGGTGCCAAATTGCTTCTCCATAAGCGTAAAGATGGGGGTGCTCAATGGATTTACCGTTAATACCCTTCAATGAGTGTCATCGTGAAATAGGTTTGGGTACCTTGAGAAACGTTTCTTTAAAACAAGCCCGTTAATGTGTAACCCTATAGTGCTCTGTTCTTCGCGAAGGACGTGACCCTATTAAAGAACGCAATAAACAAAAACGCGAGGCAATGCGTAATCTCCATTCTTTAATGAGATTTTACGGTTTTTAAAAGCATATACATCAATATTTTTTTAATAATGGCGATTACGCCTTACATCACACTCTTGTTTTGCACGTTCTTTAATAGAAGGCATAACTAATGCATCAGGTAAAGTAAAACACCCTAAAATACTATTTCTGTTGCTCATTCACCTACTTTTTTAAAAAGGCATCTCTCAATGCATGCAATTCCATTTCACAACGATATCCGTGAATATATAATTAAAATCTCTGTGAAGTATACAACAGCCTTTTGACACCATAATCTTGACGTTTATGCGGATAATAAAGCCAACACCATCATTTTACTTGCTAAATCCTAATGTTGCAATATCCCTTGACATTTGAGATAATTCATTAGAAGTATTTTTATTCCTTTTTTAAATAACTTTTATCCACATGCCACCCCATTTGTAACAAGTAAATGATTTTGATTAATTCAATATAAAAACACAATAAATTATGAATGTAGATTAACCTCTTATTTTTGTAATCACATCATTTTTTAGTTTAAGTGAGAACCATAAATACAATAACATTATTTCAATTTCAGACTTTTACATTTAGAATTAAAAAAAACGTCTCTTGCATATACAATGTAGAATTGACATGTGGGAAAAGAAAAAGCGTAAATATCATTACTAAAACATCTCAAACACCAAAAGTAGTAGATAATATTGTATAATAGCAATGATATTTCTAGCCTATACCTACCATAAATATGCTCCTGCTTTCCAATGCATCTCTTCTATTATTCTGTTTGCAAATATCATTGCGAGATAAGTGTAAAATAAAAATATCTCTTTAATTAACCTTACATCAACATGTGTAAGTAGAAACAATATAATTTATTTTCAAAGAAATGAATTAGACAAGAGTCAAAGCTTTTATATTTCAGCCATATTTTATAGAGAATCGAATATATGAATCTGTCAATTCGCTGCAATATGATTACAATCATCAATACAATCTATTTTATATTTCTATCATAGCATATTTCTATTTTTTATGATTGGAATTATTTAGAAACACCGGATATCAATATATTTCGTCCTTGAGAGTGCGGCTTAGTAATGCATTAGCCGCTTCAGTTATGTTTTTACCACAATAGAGAATTTGATAAATTTCTTCTACAATTGGCATCTCCACCCCAATACGTTGTGCTAATGTATATACTTCCTTGGTATTTAAGTATCCTTCCACAATTTGACCAATTTGTTTTTCCGCTTCTTTTATATCTACTCCTTCACCAAGAAGTATTCCAAAACGGCGATTACGCGACTGATTATCAGTACATGTCAAAACCAAATCACCTAAGCCTGTCATTCCCATAAATGTGGCAAGCTTAGCCCCCATAGCTCCCCCTAAACGACTGATTTCAGTTAGTCCTCGTGTGATGAGAGCTATTCGTGCATTTGCCCCAAATCCCATGCCATCTGATATTCCTGCACCAATAGCAATAACATTTTTAACTGCTCCCCCTAATTGAACACCAATCATATCTGAGCTTTTATAAACTCTAAAATTTTTGTCACAATGAAAAAGTTGCTGCAATTCTTTACCAAACACAACATCAGAAGCTGCTATCGTCATTGCAGTAGGCCAACCAATAGCCAGTTCTTTAGCAAAAGTGGGGCCAGAAAAAATAGCTAAAGGAATTTTTTCCCCTAAAATCTCACGAGCAACTTCTTGTAAGAAACGTCCTGTACCATGTTCTAACCCCTTCGTTGCCCAAATAACACGTGAATGCTGATCCAAATAAGGCTGAATATTATACAAAACTTGATGAAAGACATGGCTTGGAACAGCAATTAATGTATTGTGACTTGCTGTTATTGCAGTTTCAAGTGAAGTTTCAAGTAATAAATTTTCAGGAAATCGTATATCGGGTAAATATGCTTGATTACAACGTTGTTCCTGTAATTCTTTGATATGTTGAGAATTATATCCCCAAAGTAAAACATTATGACCATTACGAGCAAGAGCAATTGCTAATGCAGTACCAAAAGAACCAGCACCAATAACGGTCATTGCAACGGTTTTCATTAAGTTTTCTGATTATTCTCTAAATTTTTGATTTTAATCGCATATTATTATTACCAATAACTTCAATGCTATCTTCTAATATAAATCCTGTAAATCTAAAAATGTTACTTTTTCGTAGCTTTCTCTAACATACCATAAAACTTGTTTCTCAAACCTTCTTTATTTGTACTGAACCATACAAATATAATTTTTGTATATTCTACCATAGCTATTTGTCTCAAAAATTAAAGCTTGACTAAATATTCCATGGACTTTCTCATTTAAAATAAAAGCATATTCAAAACCATGGTACTCATTCAACCGATATCTTGTACTTAGCCCTTTTTATATCCTACGAATCCCTGCAATGACACCTGTAAGAGCCGATACATGCCGCATCAGCTCCACAGATATTTCAAACAACTACTCTACAGGAGATTGCGTACTTGGTACTTTCTCCATTGGCACTTCTGAGCCAGGAATCTGATCTACAGGAGAATGCGTACTTGGTACATGCTCCATTGGCACCTCTGAACCAGGAACCTGATCTACAGGAGAATGCGTACTTGGTACATGCTCCATTGGCACCTCTGAGCCAGGAATCTGATCTACAGGAGAATGCGTACTTGGTACATGCTCCATTGGCACCTCTGAGCCAGGAACCTGATCTACTGGAGAATGCGTACTTGGTACATGCTCCATTGGCACCTCTGAGTCAGGAACTTGATCTACAGGAGAATGCGTACTTGGTACATGCTCCATTGGCACCTCTGAGCCAGGAATCTGATCTACAGGAGAATGCGTACTTGGTACATGCTCCATTGGCACCTCTGAGCCCTGTATCTTTTCTGGCTGTTTTCTTACGGATATATCTTTGTTTGATAACGGCTCAGATACTGAAGAACCATCTCTACTTGATATTTCCGGTTCAATAACACGTCCTGAGCCACCCATCATATTATAATTCAAATGAGAAATAGCCCACCATGTACCCCCAATAATAATAAAAACACAAATAGCAGCAAACCATAACGCATTTAAATTCCACTTGGCATCTGGACCAGAACTCAAGTGTAAAAAGAAAACAATTTGTACTACAATCTGAATAATCGCCATCCCAATAAGATATGCAACTTTTGTACTGACTGCCCAACTTTCCATCATTCCATACATCACAGGAATAAAAGAACCCAAGGTGAAAAATACAGCCAGAATAAAACCGACCAAATAGGAACCAGTACTGGGACCATGTGTTTCATTTTGCATGCTCATCACAACGCTCCTAATAGATAAACCATGGTGAAAACACCAACCCATACAATATCAAGTAAATGCCAAAAAATGGAAAGGCACGCTAAACGTGTTTTATTATCCTGATCCAAACCATTACGACGAAGATGACAAAACATCACGACCATCCAAAGAAGACCAACACTCACGTGAAGACCATGGGTGCCAACCAAAGCAAAAAATGCTGACCAATAAGCAGAAAGTATCTCCCGTCCAAAAAGCTGTAAACCTGTTGCAGGATCAATACCCGCATAAGCATTTGGATCGAAATAAAAAACCTCACTCAAAAGTTCATGAAATTCGTAAAGTTCCATACCAATGAAGCAACACCCCAATACAAAGGTAATAGCCATCCATAAACGCACACCACTGATGTTATTTTTATGTGCTTGTACCATTGCAAAGCCATAAGTGACGGATGAAAACAACAAGAAAGCAGTCTCAACCAAAACAAACTTTAAATCTATAAACTCACTGCCCGCTTTACCACCACCATAAGAAGCAGAAAAAACAGCAAAACTTGAAAACAGTGTCGAAAACAGGATTAAGTCTGAAAGAATATAGACCCAAAAACCAAACGTCATTACCGAGCTACTATCGTGGTGAAGTTCATCTATAGTACTCGCGTTATTCATTGTTACAGCACTCATACTGTCACTCCTTGTTCTTTAAGAACAGCCGTAAAGGCATCTTCAGTTTTTTGCACTTCTTCAGCTGGAATATAGTAACCATGATGATCACCTGTTAATGAATGACACACAAGCGTTGCAATAAAACCAATCAGTCCAACAGCAGCAAGCCACCAAATATGCCAAACAAGTGCAAAACCAACAACTAATAAGAAGAATCCCGCAATAATTCCAGCCGATGTATTCGACGGCATATGAATTTTTGTGAATCCACTTGTCGGACGTTGATAACCACTTTTCTTCATATTCCAATAAGCATCATCAGACTGTATCTTTGGAAGGAGGGCAAAATTGTAGGCAGGAGGCGGTGAAGAGGTAAACCATTCAAGTGTACGTGCATCACCCCAAGAATCATTCAACGTTACCGGTAGGTGACCTTTATGCTTAATACCGTACCAAATCGCCAAAACAACCTGTAACACAAAACAAAGGATACCAAGCAAGATAATAAAAGCACCTAGAGCAGCAATAATAAACATCGGCTGCCAACTAGGTTCCATGTAATGCTGGAGACGACGTGTTGCACCCATTAAACCAAGCGCATAAACAGGGAAAAACGCAAGGTAAAAACCAATAAACCAACACCAGAAAGATGCAATACCTAGTATGCGATTTGGTTTATAACCAAAAGCTTTTGGAAACCAAAAAGCAAGCCCTGCTAAATAAGCGAAAACCACACCTCCAATAATTGTATGATGGAAATGCGCTATCAAAAAGAGCGAATTATGAAACTGCCAATCTGCAGGAACAATAGATAATAAAACACCAGTTAACCCACCACCAACAAACGTAAAGATCATTCCCATGCACCAAAGCATTGGAGGCTCAAAGCGAATCCGACCTTTATACATCGTGAGCAGCCAATTAAAGACTTTTACACCTGTTGGAACTGCGATGATCATCGTAGCAATACTAAAGAAGGTATTTACAGCTTCACCACCACCCATTGTAAAGAAATGATGTCCCCAAACAAGAAGCGAAAGAATCAAAATAACCACCATGGCCCATATCATGGAAGTATAACCAAAGAGGCGTTTTGAAGAAAAAGTTGAGACAACTTCAGACACAATGCCAAAAGCAGGAACAACCAAAACATACACTTCAGGGTGACCAAAAACCCAAACATAATTAATCCACACCATTGGATTTCCACCACCAACGTTAGTAAAGAAATTCATGTTCAAATAACGATCACATGCCAAGAGCGCAAAAGCAACAGTTAAGACAGGATAAATAACTACAATAAGAACATTGCTGACAAAAGCGCTCCAACAAAAAATAGGCATTTTCATCATTGTCATTCCAGGAGCACGCATTTTAATCATCGTTGCAATAAAATTCACTGATCCCATTGTTGTTGCAATACCAGAAAGCTGAAGAGACCATAAATAATAATCTACCCCTGTATCTGGACTCGTTTGTAATTCTGTAAAAGGTGGATACATCAACCAACCACCACGACCAAAATTACCAACACCTAGGGATATATTAATCAAAATCGCCCCAGCTGCCGTAATCCAAAAACCCAGATTATTTGCAAAGGGAAAAGCAACATCACGCGCACCAATTTGAAGCGGTATAAGATAATTAAAAAGACCAAATAAAATAGGCGTAGCCATGAAAAAAATCATGATCGTACCATGCGCCGAAAAAATTTGATCAAAATGCTCAGGAGGTAAATAACCTGCTGTTTCACTCCCAAGAGCTAAAGCTTGATGCGTTCGCATCATAAGTGCATCCGCAAAACCGCGAACAAGCATAATAATTCCAAGAACTATATACATTATGCCTATGCGCTTATGGTCAACAGTTGTAATCCAATTTCGCCATAAAATTCCCCACCACCCAAGCGCTGTCAGAGCAACGACAGCAATTAAACCAACCAAAACAATCGCAATACATGTATACAAAACGATCGGTTCATGTGCAAGCGCATGAAAAGCACCTGCCGTAGGATCTGTAAGTCTTCCAAACATTTCTCAACCCATTTCAAATGAAATTTAAGTTTAAAAGAAACCTTATATTAAAAATATTAAAAGGGCTCTTTCTCTATTGACCCTTTAAATAACATCAGGATCAAATACTGAACACAGTGCACCCCATAGCGTCTGAGCAGCAGCACGTTTCATTAAATCTTCATTACACACCGTATTTTCATCGACACATCGATTAACAACACGATAGTAAAGCCGCTTCTCAACAGGTGCAAAATAACGAACTTCAGCATCTTTTTCCTTCGCAGCAATATCACCCATACGAGGCGCAATAGAAAGTTGACGATAAGATGTACGATCAAGTAATCGACCATTAGCCCGAGCTTTTACAATCCAATCCTCAAAATCCCGCGAAGACACAGAATGCCACTTAAACCGCATACCCGAAAAACCATCACCACTGTAATTTGCTGAGGTCCCTTTGAATACCCCTTGTTCTTCAGCGACCAAATGCAACTTAGCATTCATCTGCGGCATAGCGTAAAGAACCGTACCCAATTTGGGAACCCAAAAGGCATTGACAGAATTCTCTGACGTCAATTGCAATAAAACTTGACGTCCTTCAGGCACGTAAATTTCATTAATCGATGCAACACCATATTCAGGATAAATAAAAAGCCACTTCCAATCAAGAGCTACAGCATCAATCTGCAATGGCTTTCCTTCACCCACCACCTCTACTGGAAGGGGATTTGTAGGCTCAAGCTTATAGGTATAATAAGTTGTTAATGAACCTAAAACCATTATGATTACAATGGGAATACTCCACATCAACGCTTCAATTTTATTTGAATGCGCCCAATCAGGAGAATAGTCCGCTTTCACATTCGATGCACGATATTTTATAGCTAAAAATACCACACTCACCATTACTGGAATGACAACGCAAAGCATAACAGCCACACAAACAACAATCAAAATTAACTGTTGACGTGCAACATAACCTGATGGCTGTATAACATCAATTTTACAACCAGACAAAAGCAGTGCTCCCCCTAAAATCACAAGCATCTCTAATTGTCTAACAAAGCTTTTCATCTTCATTTACCCCCGTCATACGCACTAAAAATTGTCATAATATAACACCTTAATATTGTACAGATTTGAAAATAATTATCAAGTGAATTCAATGCCAATACTACTCTTATCCAACGTTTGCTCTTTACCTATCACAAATTAATTATTTTGCTTAATTGTTTTGCAATATACTCAAGTGCAAACCGATATCCATCACCTCCACACCCAGTTATGATAGCGTCTACACCTGCAGATGTATAAGAATGGTGACGAAAAGCTTCACGCTGATAAATATGAGATAAATGAACTTCTACTTTCGGCCCTGAAAACATTTTTAGGGCATCAAGAAGTGCAACAGATGTATGACTGTAAGCCGCTGGGTTAATGATCAATCCAGAACTTGCCTCTATTGCTTCTTGTATCCATGCTACTAATTGCCCTTCACAGTTACTTTGATAAAAATTTATTATGATATCATTTTTTTTTGCCCATTCTCTGCATCTTTTTTCAATACCTTCTAGAGTTTCAGTTCCATAAATTCCTGGCTCACGTTGACCTAGAAAATTTAAATTAGGACCATTTAAAATCGTTATTATCTCTGACATAGCAAGCCTTTTCTTTCAGAGTCATCACTTATTAGAAAGATATTTAGCATGTTTTTTACAGCAATAAAGCTCCATTCTTAATCTCAAAAAATTCTGCGCGTCCTTTTAAGGCATCAAATAAAACACGATCTGTTCCTGTCATGAATGTTTGCACAGCTAAATCATCAAGAATATCAAATAAAGCAGCACGTCGATGCGAATCAAGATGAGCAGCCATTTCATCAAGAAGAAGAATGGGAGCCCTTTCCGACATCATACCTGTTAGACGTGCATGACATAAAACTAAACCTGTCAGCAGCGCTTTTTGTTCACCTGTTGAACAAGATGTTGCTGCTATATTCTTATCAGCATAAAAAACCTGCAAATCTGCACGATGTGGTCCTTCTAACGTCCGACCAGCAGCACGATCCATTGCGCGATTATGCCGTAATTGATCACAAAATTGTTCTTCAACTTCAGTTGCTGATATTTCACTAAGAGCTGTTTCTAAAAAACCATCAATTTGCAAAAAAGCTCGTGGAAAAGGTATATGAGACGGCATTTGTGTAAACATGTCATTTAAAAGCCGAATAACATCAACACGCGCCGCAGAAATAGCTGTCGCCAATTCTGCCATTTGCTTTTCTAAAGCATCAAACCAAGCACAATCTTCATTTCCATCCAAAAATAAGCGATTACGTGCACGCATAGCTCTATCATAATCGGCTATGCGACGCCTATGCAAGGGATCAATCGCTAAAACCATACGATCCAAAAAACTACGGCGCTCAAGTGAAGGACCTGTAAAAAGACCATCCATGGACGGTGTTAGGACACTAATATGACAATAATCTGTTAGGCAATCACCTGGTTCATTCACACCATTAATATGGACCTTTCGACTGTTATCGCTAACCTCCAAAGCTGTACCAATCTTTACTTCACCATAAAGAGCACATTCAAGACGTGCAAATACAACGAATCCTTCACCTCCGCCCTCTACAAAGCTAACATCAGAATAAGCAGCACGTCGCAAACCACGACCAGGAGAAAGAAAAGATAACGCCTCTAAAAGATTCGTCTTACCAGCACCGTTATGGCCAGTAAAAACCACATGCTGACCCGAAAAATGAATATTAAAAAAAGAATAATTGCGATAACGTAAAAGCTTCAGCTGCCTCACTGCCACTTTGTGCACACGACTCGCCATGCATTGCAAAACAATTGCCCCTAAACGCGAATAGGCATCAGCACATAGAGCACATCTGCATCATCATTATCACGAATCAGAGCCGGTGCTCCAGCCTCAGCCAACATAAAAACCATCTCATTGCTTGAAAGCTGCCCAGCGATATCCAAAAGATAACGTGAATTAAACCCTATCTCAAGCGGTTCAGATGTGTAAGTTACTGATAATTGATCTTCTGCACTGCCCGAATCAGGACTATTAACGATAAGCTTTAACTGTCCATGCTCAATCGTTAACTTAACTGCACGCCCCCGATCACTTAAAATCGTTGAAACACGATCAACTGCAGAAGAAAAACCCTGCCTATTAACAATTAATTCTTTATCATTTCCAAGAGGGATGACGCGCTGATAATCTGGAAATGTTCCATCAATTAACTTTGATGTAAAAATAACAGAACCCACAGAAAAACGAATCTTTGTCTCTGAAAGCTCTATACATACATCACCATCATTTTCTTCTGAAAGAAGTTTCTGCAACTCTCCTACAGTTTTACGGGGAACAATAACACCGGGCATTCCCTCAACTCCTGAAGGAGCTTCCATCTCAACTTGTGCCAAACGATGACCATCCGTTGCAACCAAACGCAGTTTCAAAACACCATCATTAACAACATGGAAGTAAATACCATTAAGATAATAACGGGTTTCTTCAGTAGAAATAGCAAATTGTGTACAATCAAGTAAACGCCTTAACCCTGATGCCGATAGAGAAAAGCGATAACCAAACTGCCCAGGAAGTGACTCTGGAAAATCTACCTTCGGAAGACATTGAAGCTGAAAATGTGCACAACCCGAAACAACAGATATTGTACTTGCTTGATTTTCATCAACGGATAATACAACTTCACTGCCATCACTCAGTTTCCGAATAATATCATAAAGCAAATGTGCTGGAACAGTTATTGCTCCAGCTTGTTCAACATTTACCGTAAAAGATTCTGTAACCTCTAAATCAATATCTGTTGCCTTTAACTGCACACGACCATTTTCTGCATCAATCAGCACATTCGATAAAATAGGAACAGTATTACGGCGCTCTACCACACGATGAACACGACCTAGAGACTTGAGAAATTGACTGCGATCAACTGTAATGCGCATAAAAGCCTCGTATGATTTACCAAAAACTATAAGAATTCTTTAGAATTAAAACGACAGATCCTCTTTAAAGAATCGCCTAATAGAGTTTATTAAACCTCTCTTAAAATGACAAGCCACTACTGCATAAGAAAAAACAAATCCTTTTATTAAATCCTTTAAAGTTTCTCCAAAGAAAGAAACGATAAACATTATACAGCCTGTTCTCCAATCAACCGCTTAAGCAATTCAAGTTCCTTAGCTAAGGTCTGATCACCACAAACCAAATCTTCAATTTTACGCACAGCGTGTAAAACTGTTGTATGATCACGCCCACCAAAACGGCGTCCAATTTCTGGTAATGAGCGAGGAGTTAATACTTTTGCTAAATACATCGCAACTTGCCGTGGCTTCACAACCGTACGTGTTCGGCGATTAGACAACAAGTCCTGTTTAGAAACATTATAATGGCGCGCTACCGTACGCTGAATTTCTTCAATCCGAATTCGCTTAGGTTCTCCAGGACGTGTCAAGTGACCTAATAACTCATCAATCCGTTCTAAAGATAAATTAGACTCAAAAGATTGACGAAATAACAACTGATTAAATGCTCCTTCAATATCACGTCCCGACCCTAAAACCGTTTTGGCAATATATTCCAAGATATCATCAGAGATTGATATCATGCCATCATCTTGTTGTGCCACCTTTAACCGCTGGCGCAACATTTGTAAACGCATTTCATAATCTGGTGCTTCAATTTCAAGTGCGACCCCTCCTTGAAGACGAGATCGAACGCGAAGATCAAGCGATTCTAATTCTGCTGGTGGACGATCTGCAGCGACAACAACTTGTTTTGCACTATCAAGCAACATATTAAGCAAATGGCAAAACTCATGTTGTATCGACTTTCCCTGCAAAAACTGCATATCATCAATAATCAAAAGGTCGATATCGCGAAGCTGTTCTTTAAAAGAAAGAGCATCATTATCACGAATAGCTGTTGCAAAACGCCACATAAAGTATTCAGCAGTTAAATAAATAACACGTGCAGATGTTAAACGCTTCAATGCAGAAGCCGCAATCGCTTGAAGCAAATGTGTTTTTCCCAAACCAACAGATGCATGAATAAAAAGAGGATTAAAACGCAAAGCGCTTTTATGCCCCTCCGCAATTGAACGTGCAGCCGCTAAAGCAACACGATTAGAAGCCCCCTCAACAAAACTTTCAAAAGTATAGCGAGAATCAAGTGGAGATCCAAAAACCCCAGTCTGAGAACTCTTGACTGAATGCTCTGCACAACTCTCAACAAAAGATGAAGCCGCCTGCTCCTGCAACACAACAGAAGGTGCACTTGTTTTACAAATGACTTCTCTTGAAACACGTTCCATACCGCGAACAATGACTTCAACACGAAGAATCGCCGAATTCTCTTGCTTCCATAAATGAGTCAAAAGAGAACCATAGTGATTATTAATCCATGAACGCAAAAAAGCTGTAGGAACAGAAAGCTTTACAAGAGTATGACTATATTCAGCAAGCTTTACACGACCAAACCAACTGGTATAAGCCTCAACACCAACCTGCACCTTTAATTGTGCCATAACACGGACAAAAGCCGCCGCACCTTCCTCCTCTGAAACAAGAGAGGGATCTATAGAAGCATTTTTACAAACAGTCCCCTCACCACCCATTATCCTATTCTTTATTATATTCTCTGCCGGCAGAATGTTCACCGAAACCCTTTTAAAGGAACTAGCTTTAGAGTTCAATTTATCCACCATCTTTCATCCTGATAAAAACAAAATTCTGTCCTGCCAAACAGCTAAAATAAACCTAGCGAAGGCAAAACGCCCTACCCCCAATAAGATTCCTCATCCTCCCCTAGGGTAGCCTCATTACAACCCCATTAACAAAGATGACCAATAAGATTTACTTGCACTCAACCGATATGATCCACCCTTCTAAAATGGTAAACATACCAATCATGAAAACTAAAAAACCATCAGAAAACCTATCCAACACAAAATCTTCGAAAAGCCTAAACCAAAGCATCTTGTATCCAACAAAATACAGGATAATGCGCTGATATGACCCCTTCATGCTTTTTAGTCCTCATAGGAACCATACAAAACAGCAGAGGTAAAATGCAAGAGGTCAAAATACAATCAAAAGCCCCCAAAAAACGCTTTTAAAATGCTTATATCAATGAGGAATGAGAAAAATAATTGATTCAACTCATTTTTTTTCCGAATTTCTTAACAATTAAAGAATCTCTTCAGATTAAAAAAAAAAAAAATAAAATGCTTGACAAAAAAGACTCTGTAAAAATCCACAAAGCTTGTGGATAACCTTACTCCCTCTATAAACTTTCTCTCCTTTTTAAAGAAGAGAATCGTTGCCGATTCTTATTTTCAATGGAAGCTTTTTGAAACAAAAAACAAAAAGCCAGTGTCCTTACGGATACTGGCTTGTTTCCCAATAAAAAAGAAAAAGCTTAAACGCTGAAAGCCTTCAAACGTTTAGCTAAACGCGATACTTTCCGTGCAGCAGCATTTTTATGAAAAACCCCCTTAGAAACCGCACGCATAATCTCAGGCTCAAAATTCTTAAATGCAATTTCTGCACACGCCTTATCGCCACCAGCTAAAGCATCATCAAACTTACGCATAAAAGTACGAACGCGTGAACGGCGGGCCCTATTAACCTGTGTGCGTGCTGCAACCTTGCGCACCGCTTTTTGAGCAGAAGGTGTATTCGCCATAAATATAATCTCTCTTTCAATACCTCGGTAAAATGAGTCTCAATAACAACTCTACTAACAAAAGCAAAACTATAAAGTTGCTTATAACTGTATGGCTTATAGCGCAATCTCAAAGCCAACGTCAATTAAATTTTCAAAGATAGAGATAAAAAACGAAGCCAAAATCTTTTATCTGCAACTTTATAGTTCTATAGTTTAAAGACACTCCTCAACAAACAAAGGTATTTAAACGGCTAGCTTACGCAAGACATATTGCAAAATTCCACCATGATGTAAATAATCCAGCTCATCTTCAGTATCAACGCGGCATAACAATGGAACAGTTTTTACCGTACCATCAGAAAAAGTAATTGTCGCTAATGTCTTTTGACGAGGTTTCAAGTTATGAATCCCTTCAATTGTCACCTTTTCATCTCCCTTTAAGCCTAAAGATTTCCAACTTAGCCCCTCCTCAAAGACAAAAGGGACAATGCCCATACCAACAAGATTAGAGCGATGAATCCTTTCAAAAGACTGCACAATCACTGCTTTTATACCAAGAAGATTGGTACCTTTGGCTGCCCAATCACGTGATGATCCATTCCCATATTCAATACCGGCCAAAACGACAAGCGGAACACCTTCTTGTTTATACACCATTGCTGCATCGTAAATGGTTTGTTCTACTGCTGACGGATAATGAACCGTATACCCTCCTTCTTGACCATTTTCTCCTAGCATGAAATTACGAATGCGAATATTGGCAAAAGTCCCACGAACCATAACTTCATGATTCCCACGACGTGTTCCATACTGATTAAAATCCCCTACTTTAACACCATGATCCATTAAATACTTTCCTGCAGGAGAAGCTGCCTTAATGGAACCTGCAGGAGAAATATGATCTGTCGTGATTTTATCACCAAATAAACCTAAAATCCGTGCATCCTTAATATCTGGTAAGGCATTAGGAGTTTTCTGCATATCATCAAAATAAGGTGGATTGCGTACATAGGTAGATTGTTCATCCCAAGAATAGGTAGAACCCGTAGGGATCTGAACTTTTTGCCAATTTTCATCTCCCTTAAAGACATCTGCATATTTTTCAGCAAAAACCTTACGCGTCACATTTTCTTCGATAAATTCCTGTATTTCTTGAGAAGTTGGCCAAATATCTCTCAAGTAAATCGGTTGACCATCTGAATCTTCACCAAGAGGCTCCTTGGTTAAATCTTTACACACCGTCCCAATGAGCGCATGTGCAACAACTAACGGTGGTGAAGCTAAATAATTGGCTTGCACATCAGGGGAAACACGCCCTTCAAAATTACGATTTCCTGAAAGAACTGCAGCTGCAATGACACCATTGTCATTAATCGTTTTGGAAATAGCTGGATGCAAAGGACCAGAATTCCCAATACATGTCGTGCACCCAAACCCTACTAAGTTAAATCCTAACGCATCTAAATCTTTTTGTAGACCTGAATTTTGAAGGTAAGCTTCAACGACTTGTGACCCAGGTGCAAGAGAAGTTTTTACCCATGGTTTACTCTTGAGACCTTTTGCTACAGCATTTCGTGCCAAAAGACCTGCTGCAATGAGAACACTTGGATTTGATGTATTCGTACAAGAAGTAATTGCAGCAATCACCACATCACCATGACTCAGCGTATATTCTTCACCTTCGACCTGATAGCACTCATCTTGCCCAAACGTTTTTTTATAGTCTTCGACTAATGCTTTCTCAAAACCCTGCCCAACACTTTCCAATGCAATGCGTCCTTCAGGGCGTTTAGGACCAGCCATAGAAGGAACAACGGTTTCCATATCTAATTCAATTGTGTCACTAAAAATAGGATTAGCCCCCATTTCGTCATGCCACATCCCTTGTGCTTTGGAATAAGCCTCCACTAAGGCAATCCGATTTTCATCACGCCCTGTCATATTGAGATAACGCACTGTCTCCTTATCAATTGGAAAAAAACCACACGTTGCTCCATATTCAGGTGCCATATTTCCAATCGTAGCCCGATCAGCAAGCGTCATATGCTCTAAACCAGGACCAAAAAACTCAACAAATTTACCAACAACACCCTTTTGGCGTAACACTTGGGTCACCGTCAACACGAGATCGGTGGCGGTTACACCTTCTTTAAGTTTCCCTGTTAGACGAAAACCAATCACTTCAGGTAACAACATAGAAACAGGTTGGCCTAACATTGCCGCTTCTGCTTCAATACCACCAACACCCCAACCTAAAACACCCAAACCATTCACCATAGTCGTATGCGAATCGGTTCCCACACAGGTGTCAGGATAAACTGTCTCACACCCCTCTTCCTTCTTCATCCACACGCATTGCGCTAAATATTCTAGATTAACCTGATGACAAATCCCTGTTCCTGGAGGAACAACGCGAAAATTTTGAAAGGCTTGTTGCCCCCATTTAAGGAAACGATAGCGCTCACCATTGCGATCATATTCATGCTCAACATTTTCCTTAAAGGCCATGGGATTGCCAAAATCATCAACAATAACTGAGTGATCTATGACGAGATCAACAGGGATGAGAGGATTGATTTTTTCAGCGTTACCGCCAAGTTTGACCATAGCATCACGCATTGCAGAAAGATCAACAACCGCGGGAACACCTGTAAAATCCTGCATAAGGACACGTGCAGGACGGTAAGCAATTTCTGCCCCAGCACTCCCTTTGTCGCTTAACCACTTAGCAACATTGAGGATATCCTCTTTTTTAACCGTTCGACCATCTTCAAATCGCAATAAATTTTCGAGAATAACTTTCATCGAAAACGGCAACCGAGAAATACCTTCAAGTCCATTCTTCTCTGCTTCGATTAAGCTATAATAAGTATATTCTTTGCCACCAACATTTAACGTTCTGCGACAATTAAAGCTATCAATTTGAGTCATGACTGTCCACCCTCATACTAAAAACCACCCAATTTCTAGGAATGAACAACACAAACTACGAGTCAAGGTCGCAGCTTGAGCGCAGACGCAATACCTCCGCTATCCATTTCCCCCTCCACATTCTCATAGGCAAATGCGGAAATCAGCGCTGAAAACCATTCTACACCAGATATTGATGTAAGGCATTCCTTATAGAACTATTTCTAGAACTATTCTAGGTACAATTGCATAAAAAACGTGTTTTTTATTCTATAATGCAATAAAAATATGAAAATAAAAGCAAAATAGGCAATCACATGGTATTATCAGGAAAAAACTTAGCTGCTTACAGAAACGAGGAAATTCTGTTTAAAGGTCTTTCTTTTTGTTTATTTCCACAGCAACTTATGACAATCAGTGGACCAAATGGTATCGGAAAATCAACATTACTCAGAATCATTGTTGGTCTTCTTGAAGCTGCTGAAGGCCATATAATCCTTAAAGACCATAATCAAACATACCCTGTTGCAACTGCCTGTCATTACCTTGGTCCTCAAAACGCTATGAAACCTCTTTTATCTGTCATTGATAATTTGCAATTTTGGGCAGAATTTTACGGTCAACACTTACGCTTTGTGCATGAAGCCCTTGCCGATATTGGTCTTTCTGATCTTGAACATTTACCCTTTAACACTCTGTCAACTGGACAACAAAGACGTGTCGCTATTGCCCGCCTTTTACTTTCCTATCGTCCTATTTGGATTTTGGATGAACCAATATCTGGTCTCGATAATCATGCTCAAAAACTCCTTGCCCGTATTTTCCAACGTCATCTCAATCAAGGTGGTATGATTATTGCAGCGACTCATAATTCCCTAGGTATTCCAGAAAACCATAAAATCGCTCTGGAAAAATTTTTACCTCTCTAGGAAAAAATAAAATGAAAGCATTATTCTGGCGTGATCTTAAACTATTATTAGCGCCACAAGCCTCTTCACTAACAGGACTATTATTTTTCATCGCTGTTGTTGTCATAACCCCCTTTGCCATTGGACCAGATCCCAAAACTCTTGCACAAATAGGACCAGGTATATTGTGGTTTGGAGCCCTTCTCGCAGGACTCCTTAATCTGAACAAACTGTTCCAAATTGATCGTGATGATGGCAATCTCGACCAATTTATCCTTTCAGGACAAAGACAAAGTTTTACACTAATTGTTTTTACTAAATGCCTTGCCCATTGGGTAGGAACAATGCTTCCGCTCATTTTTGCTACGCCTATTTTAGCCATCATGCTCCATTTAGATGTCACGCTAATTTTTACAACAATACTTACCCTTTTATGCGGAACACCAGCCATTATTTTTATTGGCGCTATAGGAGCAGCACTGGCAACCTCATTGTTGCAAAGTACCCTTCTTATTTTCATCATTATCTTGCCATGGATTATTCCAATTATGATTTTTGGTGTTTCAGCTGCTACAGCTCCAACAAACCCAAATGCCTCTTTTCTTACATCCCTAGCTCTTCTTGGCGCTTTTTCACTTTTTTTGAGTCTTTTTAGCTCTTTTGTGGCCGCTATAACACTTAAGCTGTTATCAGAATAATAAAAGATGATTGCCGCATAGCAAAACTATGCCTATTATGAATTTTATGAATGAAATAATGCGCACATATAAAACGAGGTCACTCCCTATAAGTTTTACCCGTTTCATGAAAATAAGCAAAATGATTTTGCCTTTGTTAGCCAGCATAACATTGTGTTTTCTTATCTTTGGGTTGATTCTTGTGATGCATTCCCCTGACGACTATCAACAGGGAATTACTGTTAAAATTATGTACCTTCATGTACCCTTTGCGTGGTTGTCTACATTCTGTTACATAACGATGAGTGCCGCGGCATTAGGAAATTTGATTTGGAAATATCATCTTGCTGATGTGGCACTCAAATGCGGGGCGCCCATTGGAGCAATTTTTACCACCTTGGCTCTCATGACAGGAGCACTTTGGGGGAGACCTACATGGGGAACATGGTGGGTCTGGGATGCTCGGTTAACATCAGTTTTAATTCTACTTTTTATCTATCTTGCTATTATCCTGCTTGGACAAGCTTTCGGCAATCAAATAAAAGCCGCGCGTGCTACTGCAATTCTTACACTTGTTGGATTTGTTAATATCCCTATTATTAAATTTTCTGTTAATTGGTGGAATACATTGCATCAACCAGCATCATTGTTACGTGCTGGAGGACCAACAATCGACAATGCTATGTTATGGCCCCTTATAACAATGCTCTTTTGTTTCATCTTTATGTTTATTACGCTCTATTTGATGGCTATGCGAAATGAAATCAATCATCGTTATATCCAAATACTTCAGATGAAAAAATCCCGTCGTGCACAACAACAGGACTCTTCATCATGCTCCATCTAAATGGCATCCAAAGCGGACTTTTAGGAAATCTATCTCAGAAAATTGATTTTTTCCTTGGAACCCTTAAACACGAGCAAATTGTTGTTTTAAGCTATGTGCTTTCTGCAATATCCCTCTTCTGTCTTATTGGATATATTCTTTGCAAAGCCCTCTACCAAAAAAAAATTCTCCAACAGCTAAACAACAAAGAGCTGTCACAAAAAGAAAAGTATAATGAAAAACATCCTTCCAAAACTTAAAAAAAATATATCTTTGCCTGTTTTGTTTGTTCTTTTTGGACCATTTGTGCTTTTTCTTCTGCTCATGGTGTTTTTTTTCAATTTTATGGATAAAAAATACCCTCAAGATCCAGCTCTTCTCCCAAACGCATTGGCTAAAAAGCCTGCCCCCAATATCTATCTTCCTCTCCTTGATCAAGCAAGTTATCTCAATTCAAAACAGTTTAAAGGACGTGTCACATTGGTCAATTTTTGGGGTTCTTGGTGTTTACCCTGTCGCGAAGAGCATCCTCTTCTTATGAAAATTGCACAAGATAAACGTTTTGATCTAATTGGCATTAATTATAAAGATAACAAAGCAAATGCCCTGCGCTTTTTAAACAGTTTTGGTAATCCTTTTAAATTTATTGGCTTTGATGATTCAGGATATACAGCTATTGACTGGGGGGTGTATGGACCACCAGAAACCTTTCTCTTGAATAAAGAGAGTATTATTATTGCCAAACATGTTGGTCCCTTAACATGGCAAATTTATCAAAAAAAAATTCTACCAAAAATTGAACAAGCGATAAGACAGAAGATGAATAAAATATCGACATATTGATTTTAAATAAAAAACAAGAAAAACGAAAATTATGTTAAAGACTTATAGATCTTTTAACTGAAAAACCGTTCCTTTTTGAAAAGAAAAATTCTACTAGAATAAAAGCATCAATAGAAGAAAGTAATTTAACAACATCTAATTTCAAAGTATGTTTAAAATGTATAATATTTTTCCAAATTTTTCAAAAAAATGACTTAATTGTCAATTAAAGAAGCTTTTTGGAAAGGTTTTATTTTTAAAAAAATCGACGGCAGCGATAAGATGTGTAATGTAGCGTTACGCAACTAGCATCATTAAATTTATTCGCATAAATATTCAGCATATCTGAGAGAATAAAACGTAAGTCAAATTTTGATATAGAACTCACTTCGTTCGTACATACATCAATAAAGTGAGAGACTAACATCTCTCAAAATCTCTGTACATTCACAAAAACCATGAGCTCAAATCCGCATTTATCGAAGGAGCTAACAATCCTAGATTTTTAGGATAAAGGAATCATCTACGAAGGCACCTAATGGCATCCTTGATCCAAAATAAAACAGATTGTTTTGTCCTTCTCATGCGGTTCCCAAATCATAATCAAATAAAAAAATCTCTGTTGACGCTAAATTTAACCCTACAATGCATTCAATGAAATAAAAATTCACGTTTTAAAACTGAAAGGCTCTCACAAAGCTTTTTTTAGCCTAAAAGACAATTTTAATTTATAAAGATCATTTTAAAAAAACATCACAAACTAAAAAAGCACATTTTATTTATACACTCCTGAAAATGTCTTTCTTTGAAAGATTTTTGAAGGTGCAATTATATGTTTTATTTTAAAACGTAATTTTAAGATACAAAATACATATCGAAAAAACGATATTTGCTCGATTTTAGTAGCTATAAGAAACTTCTCAAAATATTATGATTTTGGATATATTTGTTTCTGTTTATTATAATAATTTCCCTTGCGGATCTTTTTTAAATTTAAACTCAACTGCTGTAACTTTCCTCCCAGTTTTGATGGACTTCCAGTCAATTTTCCATCCATCTTTTTGTTTAGTTCTGTAATGGCTGATTCAATAATACGACGTTTAATGTTATTAAAGTTTTGGCATTATTTTTCTGTGCAATCCATTAAAATACAAAAATCATCAATTGTATACTTGCAGTACCTGAATCTTTGAAGCGCGTTAATAATTCTAATAAACGCCATGAATAGATAGAATGGAGCGCTGAGACCTGTTTAAGTTGATAGGCTAATAAATTGCTTTTTGATATTCGTTAAATACGGTATTAATTTTAGCCACCAATAAAGTTCAACCCATCCTTCATCTTTTTGATAGTGTTCTTGCCTACCCCACCTCATTTTAACTTCTGTTGAAGAGATAGATTTACCTTTGCGAATGTAAGCGGGTTCATAAAACGCAATAGATCGTTGATATAATTTTTTAGAGGCACTTTGAAATGCTTCATAGGCAGTGCGCATTTAGTATTATTAGGTTTAGAAATAGCTATCATCATAATTCTTTTTTCGGATAGAGTTAGTCTGTATCCAGCACAGATTAATGCGTTTTGCATTGTGATTCATCTATTGCTACTGGTGCATTCTAGATTAACAATTTCATACTTATCTTTTTTAATTTAGGTATTTTTTCTTTCTATGTTTTGCATGAATGCGTCTTTTTTTAAGTGTGTATGTCGTGAAATTTTTATAACGTATTTTAATTATTTTTCTACTGTTCAACCTGTGGAAAACACTCGAAAAAAGATGCTTTTAATCATTACAAGATATTGATTTTAATAAAATTTACCATTTTTTTCTAGTAAATGAAAACACCGAATACTATGAGATTTTCTCAAATTTCTCTATGTTGAACTAAAAAAATGTTTAAGAAAAGGCTAAAAGTACCTTTTATGAATCGTTTAAACATGAAAATAATTGGCAATATTTTAAGTTGAAAAATATAATAATGCAGACTTGTAAGTAAGAACATCCGGTTTCACCATGCTATGCATGCCATTTTATAGAGCACCACCATCTTTACGCTTAATATCTTAATATAAAAGTTGTAAGTCATTATCATAACACACTTTGCCACATCTTGGATATTACGACACAGCCTTGGCACTTGAAACGATTCATAAGAGGCATTTTACGCCTTTTTTCGTGCTTTTACCCCCACGCCAACCCTACGTGTAATGTGCAAGCAAGCGATTCTAATTGATGCAACATAAAAAAGTTTGCAATGAGAGAACTCTACAATATTCAGAGCTCTAATTCAACATGCAAAACGATAAATTATCATTATAAACCAATTTATTAGTATATTGAAGGTCCTGTATGATGTAAATACTGATTGTCAAAGAAAGATCATTAGCATACATCGAAAAAAGCTAAGAAAAGAAATATTCTAGAGTTTCATAATAGCTGTGCTTAAACTTTTATGACGTGAATAAAATAAGCTTTTGTTGCAATCATCATTTTTTATGAAAAATATTTGATTATGTTTTTTCTTCTAGAAATTCTTGCGGTGTAAAACGATACGTTTTTGAGCAAAATTCACATGTGACTGAAATATAGTTATCTTTAACCATTTTATTGCGTTCATCAATAGGAAATCCTTCTAGGATTCCTTTAATTTTTTCGCATGAACAAGAACATTGATCGACAAGAGAAAAAGAATTAAAAACTCTAACACCTTGTTCATGAAAAAGACGAAACAATAACTGTTTACTACCCACTTGGGGATCTGTTAATTCTGAACTTTCAATCGTTTTCATGAGTATTTTAGCTTCCTGCCATTGGTTATCCAATTGGGTATGAGTTTTCGTTTCTTCTCGCTTTTGATGAGGAGCATCTATTTTATGATGAGACGATTCTTGGGGTAAAAGTTGGGTCAAAATACCTCCAGCTCGCCAACTTTTCTGCGGTTTTCCTTGTTGATCACGATTAATTAATATGGCAACAGCCAAACGAATATCGGTAGGAATTTGCTCTGATTGATCAAAATAAATACGAGAAGCTTCTTGTAAATTTGATCCCTCTAATGCAACTATCCCTTGATAGGGTTGCATGTGGGGACCTTGATCAATTGTGAAAGCTAAAGTGCCTTTTCCTAAAAGTATTTCTGAAAAGGTTTGACCATTGTCTATGGCTTGTTTAAGCTGTTCCTTATCAAAATGAGCATATCCACGTAAACTGGAAGGAGGCGAAAAATCGCACACCAACATATTAACCGGTCCATCGGAATGGGTTTGTAGAATAAATTTTCCCGTAAGTTTTAGAGAAGTTCCAATCAGAACCGTTAAAAGTAAAGCTTCTGCTAGAAGATAAGAAACCGGTTCAGGGTATTGATGTCTTGTGAGAATAGAATTTAAAGTTTCCCCAAGTTGTACGGCACGTCCACGGATATCAAGTTCTTCAACTTGAAAGGGAATAACACTATCATCTTCATGCAAGAAGTTGTTGTTGAGAGAGGCTTCATCCTTAGCTTGTTCACTCATAGCTTTACCTTTTTTATATAATTTGTTGTAGAGAGGCTATTGTGGAGAGAAAAATGCATCTTGTAAACACCAAGAAAGAATTGCTTTTTGAGCATGAAGACGATTTTCAGCCTCATCGAAGACAACGGAGTGCGGTCCATCAATCACAGAATCAACCACTTCTTCACCACGATGAGCAGGAAGACAATGCATAAAAAGAGCATCCGGTTTTGCTAATTTCATGAGAGCTTCATTGACTTGATAAGGCTGAAAAATAGAATGACTGCGAGCACGAAACTCTTGTCCCATGGAGACCCATGTATCGGTCATAATACAATCAGCATCTTGAGCCGCTTCTTGGGGATTATGGGTTAGCATAAGATGCGCTCCCCGCTCACGTGCCCAATGTACAAATTGTTCTTGTGGTTCACTGCCCTTTGGTGTGGCAACACGCAAATGAAAACCAAAAAGAGCTGCAGCTTCAATTAAGGAATGGAGCACATTATTACCATCTCCCATCCATGCAAATATTTTGCCAGCAATTGGCCCTCTATGTTCCTCATAGGTTAAGATATCTGCTAAAATTTGGCAAGGATGTGTATCATCTGTAAGGGCATTAATGACAGGAATTTGTGCATATTGTGCCAATTCGAGCATACGTTGATGTTTTGTTGTTCGTAATATCACGATATCCACAAAACGGGATAAAACTCGAGCCGTGTCAGCTATAGTTTCACTGTGACCAAGCTGCATCTCTGAGCCCGTGAGCATGATTGTATCTCCCCCAAGCTGGCGCATACTGATATCGAATGAAATACGGGTTCGTGTGGATGGTTTTTCAAAAATCATCGCGAGCGTTTTACCTATAAAAGGTTTTGAACCTTTTCCTGCTTTAAAAGATGCTTTAAGGATTTTTGCATAATCGATTAATGCACGTGCCATTGCTGGCGTTAAAATGGATAAATCCGTGAAATGACGAAGAGCATTTGTCATGTGTGTGATATTTGTCTGTCCTTATTTATTTTCGAAAGATAAGAAATTGCTTTTTCAATACGACGCAAACTTTCATCTATTTCTTCTTCCTTGATAATAAGAGGAGGCAATAAGCGCACAACGTTATTGTTGGCAGCAACACTTAAGAGATATTCACTTTCCAAAGCATTAACAACAAGATTTGAAGGCACAACACACTGAATGCCCATCATAAGCCCCATCCCCTGAACAGCGCAGATAATATCAGGATAGATATTGAGAATGTGCAAAAGTCCATTTTTTAATTTATCCCCCATACGCTGAATATGGTTGAGAAAACTTGGCTCTAACAAAATATCAAGAATACTATTTCCTACAGCCATTCCAAGCAAATTGCCTCCAAAGGTTGATCCATGCGTCCCAGGTGTCATACTTTTTGCAACTTTATCCGTTGCAAGGCAAGCACCTAATGGAAATCCACCTCCTAGTCCTTTTGCAAGGGTAAGAATATCAGGCGTGACATCACTCCATTCATAGGCAAAAAGCTTTCCTGTTCGTCCTACACCCGTTTGGACTTCATCTAAAATCAATAACAGACCATTATCATCGCATATTTTGCGCAAAAATCTTAAATATTCATGAGGGACCGTTCGTATTCCTCCTTCTCCTTGAATAGGTTCAATAAGAATAGCGGCGGTATTTTTATTAATAACGTTACGCAAAGCGGTTTCATCACAAAAAGGGACTTGAATAAATCCACCAGCTTTAGGTCCAAAGCCTTCAAGATATTTTTCATGCCCAGTCGCAGCAAGTGCTGCAAGTGTACGTCCATGAAATGCCCCTTCAAAAGTAATTATTTCAATGCGTGTTGAATGACCAGCGGCATAGTAATAATGACGCGCTGTTTTAAATGCGCATTCTAATGCTTCAGTGCCTGAATTGCAGAAAAAAACCTTATCTGCAAAACTATTTGCACAAAGCCGCGTAGCAAGAGCTGCTTGTTCAGGAGATTGAAAAAGATTGGAAACATGCCAAAGCTTTTCAGCTTGTATTTTGAGTGTATCAACCAATTTTGGATGTGAATACCCTAATGCATTAACAGCAATGCCAGATGTGAAATCAAGATAATGTTCTCCTTTATCGGAAATAAGCCATACACCATGCCCTTGTTCAAAATGCAAATTTCGTCGTGCGAAGCATTCATAAAGTGGTTGTACAGAGATGGTGTCCATCATAATTTCCTTTATATTTTAACCTTTTCAATATATATACAAAGCAACACTATAAATAAAACAACATGGTACATTTCGTTACGGTGCTTTCAACTTTCATTGCGATTAATGATTACACCTATGGAATAGATCATTACACCAATTGAAAAAAAGTCAATGAAGGTTCTACAAATAAGCATTTTGGAAAAAACCTTAAACAAAAGTGAAAGTTTAACCTATGATTGATTTGCAAGTTGGGGAAAACATTCTAAATAAACTCTTCAAGAGGTAAAGACTCTTGTCATAGAGTGAGTGCATATTGTAATTTACAATATAATAAGCAAGATGATGTGTTTTGATTTGTAAATCCACAGGTTGGATGATTTTTTTATGCTCACGTAGAGTGTAAAGTTCTTTCATTCAGCGTAATGAAAACATTATTTAAACATTTGAAGATGCAACGGGGGAGAGCATCTTAGTGACGTAATCGGAATGGAGTGCTGGTATGGGTTGGACATGTGAACGCGTTGAGCTTCTTAAAAAGCTTTGGAGTGAAGGATTAAGTGCAAGTCAAATTGCTGCTCAATTAGGTGGGGTCAGCAGAAATGCAGTCATCGGCAAAGTACATCGATTAAAGTTACCAGGACGTGGTAAGACAGCACAAGGAAGTACGCGTGCGCAAAAAACTCCCGTGGGAAGCAGCAGCCCATCATCTCCACGTGTGCGTCGCAACACATCTACGGTATCGCCAATAAACACATCAGCTGTAAGTATTGAAGAAACCGCTTTAAAGACAGAATTTGTAGTGGAAGATGTAAAAGAAGTTGATATGTCCACAAAATCCAATGTAGTTGTGCCTATATCACGTCAACTTAATCTTCTACAATTGAGTGAAAATACATGTAGATGGCCGGTTGGCGATCCATTATCAGCAGATTTTCATTTTTGTGGTGCAGATTCTGATGAAAATAGCCCTTATTGTGCCTTTCACGCTAAGCTAGCATTTCAACCAATATCTGAAAGACGTCGGATAAGAGTGTAATATCCTCCGATTGAATCTCGTATTCTACGTCTCATTATTTTTAATTATTGAATTATTATGAGAAAGAAATTTATTCTTTAATGAATGAAAAAATTTCTTCATGAAAGCATTCATCGTAAATTGTATCTTTTGATGCGAGTGTGTGGCTACGTGTTGTAAAATGTCTATTGTTGTTTATTTTCACGATTCTCTTTAATTCAGTTATACAGTTTTTAAAACTATCCATAGTAGCAATATCTTTTGAAGAACGTAGTTTCTTAATTTCTCATGTTTTTATTTTTCATATACTTAATAGATTAATGCATTGATTTATAAAACAATTTATCATTTTACATCCTGAATTAGATCCGCAAATATGATAAGACTCTCTCATTTTAAGTCTTCTTATATTGAATTAATAAAAATCTTTCGTTTGCACATCACAAATGAGACGAGAGCCGTGTAGAGTAAAAACACTTAAAGAAAGACACACCGCTTATAAACTTTCTCAAGTACTAAGGAGGATTCAAGGGCTATCGCCATATTGGGAAGTGGTAAATCACGTTAGAATATCCAACCTTGCACTTTATATGTAAGTGTAAAGATGGTGGTGTACAATGAATTTTGTACACCTCATGGAGATTACTTTTTACACGCCCTTCCATAAAATGAATTTGAAAATATTAGGAGATATTTTTTTAATAAGCATGCGAATATGTAGTATAAGTATGTTCTGCCTGAAACATTCTGTTTTTCGTGAGTGCTGTTATCACATTAAATCTGTAAAAACAAAAGCATGAGGCAATGAGAGAGTGTAAAACAATGTCTTTATAAGAAAATTAAAAAATAAGGGAATATTGTATTTAAGGTTTTTGCGCAATATATGGGAAATAATTAATTATCGTTATTAATCAGTATATTATCACATCCTTTCTACAACCTGTAACATACGAGATCTTATAAAATCAATATTGAACCTGAAACGACCTCAATAACATCACATTTCTTTTCCCGATACGAAACGGCGCAACCAAACATAAAGCGCACCTTCTCCGCCATGTTGACGCGCTGCTTTTTCAAACGCATGGACATAATATCGAAAAGCTGGTGTTGATAACCAATACGGAACAAATCTATACAAAGCTCCATCGCTCCCAACGGATCGTCCTTTTCCTGTAATCACAAGAACATAACGCAATCCTCTCTGCTGAGAGGATTGTAGAAATTTTTTTAAGAAAAAATAAGCTTCTTCCTGCATATAACCGTGGAGATCAAGACGCGCCTCAAGAGGATAACGACCTTGGGAAATTTTACGATGTGCAACATGATCAAAGAAATGAACCTTTTGTGCTTGTGTAACTGCCCTCTTTTCTCTTTTAATAATTGTCGAGGGTTGTTGATTTTCCTGAGACAATAAGGAGATTTGAGTTACAGGCTGTTTTTTATCATTAATATTTGCAATAGTTTCTGAAGTAGAAGAGAGCATCTTACCGTGAAGCGGTGTTATCGTACGACAAACCATCTCCCATAAAAGGCGATCTTGTGAAGCCAATAAATCTCTTTTTTGTCTCCATTTACTTGAGGACATTTTAATTTCTCATAAATCATTGAATGCTTATGGAAGAAAAACAAAAAGTATTTTAATTTTCATTTTCTGTAGCAAAAAGCTTCCAGTTGGGATCTGATGATAAACTATTGCGAACAAAAGTCCAAATATCCCTGATTTCTACAATAGCATCAGGATCACCGTCTATACGCTCGCCCTGTTCATTATAAGTAACAGAAATCATCTCACTGACAATACGTATCGTTAAAAGTTCGTCTTTTTCTTGTATTGCCGCCGAGACAAACTCGATCTTATTAATTCCAACAAAAGTAAACTCTATTCTTTCTTTGTTTTTTTCTCGTTGTTCAATCGCTGTACAAAAGTTTTCAAAAACATTCTGACAAAGCAAGCTTTTTAGTTGACTGCGATCACCTTTGGCAAAAGCTGTTACAATCATTTCATAAGCAATTTGTGCACCTTTTATAAAAAATTGAGGAGAAAAATGCGGGTCAATTTTACGCAGTGCTCGCAAATTTTTATTCAAAATACTTCCCTCTGGTGCAATTTCATCAATTTCACTAAAATTGCCTTTTTCTGAATTTTTCTGATGAGGGAACGAAACAATATTATCTGTCGTTTCTGTCTCATCTTGTTTTTTAGAACGTCGTGAATAAGGATCAAAGGGTGGCTTTTCAAACCCAATTCGTTTCCCTAATACATTACGGAGTTGCACAAAAATAACAACCATAATAACAAGAGCGATGACAAGTATAACGTCAAATTCCATAGGCGCTGTCAATCTCCAAAGATTAAGTCTCTAATAAACATTGCAGTCAATACCATTTATCAATAAATATGTAAAATAAGGAATCTTATCATTCAAATATTTTTATAGATTTTATATTTAAACGGAGTTCTCTTAAGAATTTCTCCCCCTACTCATCCAGAAGGAAATTTTCATGTGATAAAACTTTATTCTATAAATCCTCGTTTTTTTGTTGTTATCTTTCTTTGCATTCTTTTAATCGAGATTGCTGGTTTTATCTTTGTTGGTCAAGAAATTGGTATTTTAGCAACCTTGAGTCTGGTTATTCTCACAACCATAGTTGGGGTTGTTTTATTGCGAATTCAAGGGATTAGCCTTTTAAAAAACATACAAACTGAACTTATCCAAGGACGCACATTAGAAAATAATATTATCAATGATGCTTTCATTATGTTCAGTGCGATTTTACTTATTCTTCCCGGCTTTATAACTGATCTCTTGGGAATATTACTTCTTATTAAACCAATTCGCTCTGTTGTTTGGCATTTCTTTTCATCATTAAAAAACAAAATGAATCAAAATACTAAAAGAAAAAATGACTCTGAAAAAATAATTGACCTTAACGCAGAAGATTACACAATTCATGATACGACAGAATCTCCATGGCGCAAAAATGATGATAACCATTGAAATGCCTAAAAAATCTGTAACAAACTAAAAAAATATTCAAGATAAAGAGCGCATTTCTTGCAACCTTTTGCAAGGCGTGATAACCAATCTGGTCTTTAGATCTAAAATAAATATACATATTATAATGAGAGAGGTTCGTCGTATGGCCGAAGGTGAAATGAATAACAGTGGTGGAGAGCCGGTTTTTGCTGTATTAACTCAATATTTAAAAGATTTATCATTCGAAAACCCTGGTGCTCCTCGTTCATTGCGTGCACGTGAAAAGTCACCACAAATTGATATCAATATTAACGTCAATGCTAACCCAATTGGTGATGATAATTATGATGTCGTTTTGTCTCTCTCCGTTAAAGCCAATGATGACACTGAAACCTTATTTCATGTAGAACTGATTTACGGTGGTGTTTTCCACCTTAAAAACATTCCACAAGAACATGTTATGCCACTGGTCTTTATTGAATGTCCCCGTCTTTTATTTCCATTTGCTCGCCAAATTATATCTGATGCTACTCAAAGTGGTGGTTTTCCACCTTTGTGGATTGACCCTATTGATTTTGCAGCACTCTTCCAGAAGCGTCTTTCTGAAGAACAAAAGGACAGTCAAATACAGCCCTCTTAAAAAATTTATTTTTTTTGCTATCAAAAAGCCCCTTGATATATTATTGGTATATTAGGGGCTTTTTTTCCTTTAGATGACTTTTTCGGCATGATAAGCCGCAAGCATTGCAATATTGACAACATCTGTATCGCTTCCACTAAATGGTACAATTTGGACAGATTTTTCCAATCCAATTAAAATAGGACCAATGATGGTTGCTTCACCAAGTTCTTGTAACATTTTGCTGGCAATGGAAGACGCGTGATATCCAGGCATAACTAAAATATTAGCAGTCTCTGTTAATCCCATAAATGGGTATTGCTGCATCAATTTGGAATTGAGCGCCACATCAGCGCTTATTTCTCCATCAAACTCAAAATCAACCTTGCGTTCGTGCAAAATATTAATTGCATCCTGAATTTGCTGCGTCGTCTGCCCTTTCATGTAGCCAAACGTAGAAAATGCTAAAAATGCTACCCGTGGTTGATATCCAAATCCACGCACAAACGAAGCTGTTTGTTCCGCTATATCAGCAAATTCTTCAGCATTAGGATTTTCATAAACAGCTGTATCGGCAATAAACACAGTTCGGCCACGGCAAATGGCCATTGAAATACCAATCAATCGTTCTTTTGGTTTTTCATCAATTGCCCGACGTATATCGATCAACGCTGTTTCATAATTGCGTGTCACCCCTGTAACCATTGCATCAGCATCTCCTAGTGCCACCATACACGCAGCAAAATAATTGCGATCATTATTGATACGACGATGACAGTCACGCAACAGCCAGCCTTGACGCTGCATCTTTTTATAAAGATAATTCGCATAAGCATCTGTACGGCAAGAAAGCTTGGCATTTATAATAGAAATACCTTCACGCTCCAAATCAATTCCAGCGATAACAGCTGCTTCTCTTATTTGCTCTTCCCGACCAACCAAAATCGCTTGTCCTAATTTTTGATGAACATAAGAAACGGCTGCCCGCATAACTTGTTCTTCTTCACCTTCTGCAAAAACAATTTGTTTTGGCGCTTGACGAACGTGGTTATAAACCCCACGCATTATCGAAGAAGTAGGATCACGCCTCGCATTTAAATCACGCTCATAGGCCTCTAAATCATCTATGTTCTTTTGTGCAACACCGCTTTCCATTGCTGCTTTTGCTACCGCTATTGAAACAACTGTGAACAAACGCGGATCAAAAGGAACGGGAATGATATAATTAGGACCAAATTTTAATCGCTTTCCACGATAAGCTTCTGCAACGCTGTCAGGTACTTCCTCATGCGCTAAATCAGCAAGAGCTCTTGCCGCAGCAATCTTCATGTCTTCATTAATAACTGTTGCACGCACATCAAGCGCACCACGAAATATATAAGGAAAACAGAGAACATTATTAATCTGATTTGGATAATCGGAACGCCCTGTTGCAACAATAGCATCATGACGCACTTGCATAACCTCTTCCGGCGTAATTTCTGGATCGGGATTGGCCATAGCAAAAATGATCGGCTGCGGCGCCATGGATTTTACCATTTCAGGGATAAGAGCACCTTTAGCAGAAACCCCGAAAAATATATCTGCTCCTTCCATTGCTTCCATAAGCGTACGTTTATCCGTTCGAATAGCATGCGCAGATTTCCACTGATTCATTCCCTCTTTACGACCTTCATAGACCACGCCCTTTGTATCACATAATATGATATTTTCAGAACGAAAGCCCATTGCTTTAATCAGTTCAATACAAGCAATCCCAGCAGAACCAGCACCATTACAGACTAACCGCGTGTTTTGCATATCGCGCCCTGTTAAAGTCAAAGCATTGAGAACACCCGCAGCAACAATAATCGCTGTACCATGTTGATCATCGTGAAAAACAGGAATATTCATCACCTCGCGTAGGCGGCTTTCAATCATAAAGCACTCAGGTGCCTTAATGTCTTCAAGATTGATTCCACCAAAAGAAGGTTCTAAATGACGCACCAAATTGATAAAACTTTCCGTATCATTTATATCAATTTCTAAATCAATGGAATCAATATCCGCAAAACGCTTAAACAGCACTGCTTTGCCTTCCATGACCGGCTTAGAGGCAAGGGCACCTAAATTGCCTAACCCTAAAATAGCTGTACCATTTGAAATAACAGCAACAAGATTGCCTTTTGCTGTATAATCGTAAGCGAGTGCTGGATTTTGAGCAATTGCCTTAACTGGAACTGCAACACCTGGTGAATAAGCAAGTGCTAAATCATGCTGTGTTGCCATAGACTTTGTTGCAACAATCTCAAGCTTTCCTGGTCGACCACGACTATGAAAATCTAGAGCTTCTCTTTCGCTCGCACTGTAAACAGTTTGAGACATTTTCTGATCCTGCTCGCTCTTTTTCATCTCACTTTATTTTCTCCAAAAACAGTGTAAATTTTGCTTGATAATGCGTATAGTTATTAAATTTGATTCATATGTTAGAAATCGCTATTCTTGCCTTAGCAAATCTGATGATACGTTGCAATTTAGAGATAAATAAATATCGAAGTAAACAAAAAAGAGTAAAAACTTCACTTAAAGGAAACAGGCCTCGTACAAATGGATAAAAAAAACAATCATAAAAATAATTTAATTCCACAGCCTGCCTCCTCATCTGCTTCCTCTCAAGAACGTCTTACACCTATGATGGAGCAGTACATAGAAATCAAAGCCATCAATCATGATTCCCTTCTCTTTTACAGGATGGGGGATTTCTATGAATTATTTTTTAATGATGCAATTGAAGCGGCTCAGGCTTTAGGAATCACACTCACAGCACGCGGAAAACATTTAGGACAAGATATTCCTATGTGTGGTGTTCCCGTTCATGCGGCAGATGATTATTTGCAAAAACTCATTGCTTGTGGTTATCGTGTTGCTGTTTGTGAACAAATAGAAGATCCTGCTGAAGCGAAAAAACGTGGCTCAAAGTCTGTTGTTCGGCGTGATGTTGTTCGTCTTGTAACACCTGGAACAATAACAGAAGAAAAACTCCTTGATCCAACGCGTGCAAATTATTTGATGACGCTTTCCCGTATAAAAACCAGTGATGGAGAAGAGTTTGCTCTTTCTTGGATTGATATCTCAACAGGCATATTTCGTGTAACAGAAAGCCGCCAAGAAAAACTTTTGGCAGATATTATGCGTGTGGATCCACAAGAAATCATTGTTGCTGATTCCTTTTTTCATGATAAATCTCACAAATCGCTTTTTAATGTTCTTGATCGTATCGTTTCACCTCAACCTGCTTGTCTCTTTGATGCACTCACCGCTGAACGCGATATTTGCAATTATTTTAAACTCTCAACTCTTGAGGGTGTTGCCGATTATTCACGTTCCGAACTCTCTGCAATTGTGGCGGCTATTCGTTATATCGAAAAAACACAAATCACGCATCGTCCTCCCCTCATGCAGCCTGAGCGCCAAAATGAAAGTGCGACTCTTTTTATTGATGCTGCAACCAGATTAAGCCTTGAACTTATTCGTACGACATCAGGTCAACGGGATGGAAGTTTATTAAAAGCGATTGATCGCACTGTAACAGGAGGAGGGTCACGCCTTCTTATTGACCGCCTTATTGCTCCCCTCACCACTCCTTCAGCGATTGATACGCGTTTGGATTCTATCGATTTTTTTCTACGTAATCCTTCTCTTGCAGAAGCGATAAAGCTTATTTTAAAAGGGGGACCAGATATGCCCCGCGCCGTTTCACGTTTGGCTCTTGGACGAGGAGGCCCCCGTGATATGGCGACAATCCAACGCGGTTTTGAAATCATTCGTGAACTGCATCAACTCCTTAATAATGAGCTCCTATCTCAAGAAATAAGTGATGTACAGCAGATATTCTCAAACTTACCCACAGCTTTATACATTCATTTAGAGCAAGCATTAGCTGATGATCTCCCACTGCTTAAACGTGATGGGGGATTTATTCGCTCCAATTATCATAAAGAACTCGATGAAATGCGGGCTTTACGTGACGAATCTCGCCGCGTTATCGCTGAACTTCAAGCGCAATATGCCCAAGAAACAGATATTAAGACGCTTAAAATAAAGCATAATAATATTCTAGGCTATTTCATTGAAGTAACCAGTACACAAGCATCTGCTCTCACAAATAATCCACAGGCTAAAGCACGTTTTATTCATCGCCAA
The DNA here is from genome assembly GCF_042196685.1 of Bartonella sp. AC329YNZD. NCBI lineage: Bacteria > Pseudomonadati > Pseudomonadota > Alphaproteobacteria > Hyphomicrobiales > Bartonellaceae > Bartonella > Bartonella sp. AC329YNZD. The sequence goes on from NZ_JBHIQS010000002.1 coordinate 52,219, forward strand.
ACAATGGCAAATGCTATGCGTTTTACGACAACAGAGCTTGCTGACCTTGAAAGCCGTATTGCCCATGCTGCCAACCATGCATTGACGCTTGAATTAGAAATCTTTGATATTCTCGTTCAGGAAATTACCGAACAAGTTGACTTTATTCGTAAAGCCTCTGAAGCACTTGCAATTTTAGATGTCTCTGTCGCTCTAGCACATCTTGCTGAAGAACAAGGATATTGCCGCCCTAAAATTGATCATTCACTGACCTTTCATATTACAGCAGGACGCCACCCTGTCGTCGAGCAAGCACTCCGCAAACAAGCCGCAGAACCCTTTATTGCCAATAATTGTGATCTCTCTGTACAAAAAAATCAACAGTATGCAGCAATCTGGCTTTTAACTGGACCTAATATGGGAGGAAAATCAACTTTTTTGCGGCAAAATGCTCTCATTGCTATTATGGCACAAATGGGGTCATTTGTTCCAGCAACTTCAGCGCATATTGGCGTCGTTGATCGCCTGTTTAGCCGTGTTGGTGCTTCCGATGATCTTGCACGAGGGCGCTCAACCTTTATGATGGAAATGGTGGAAACAGCAACGATTCTCAACCATGCAAGTCACCACTCCCTTGTTATTCTTGATGAAATAGGACGTGGAACATCAACCTTTGATGGACTATCTATTGCTTGGGCAGCCGTTGAATATCTCCATGAAGTTAACCATTGTCGTGCTATTCTTGCTACCCATTTTCATGAAATGACTGCGCTTACCGAAAAACTTGATAGACTGCATAATGTAACCATGAAAGTCAAAAATTGGGATGGTGATGTGGTTTTCCTTCATGAGGTCATACCAGGAGCTGCTGACCGTTCCTATGGTGTACAAGTTGCAAAGCTTGCTGGACTTCCCCCAGCCGTTATTACACGAGCGACAGATGTCCTCCATCAACTAGAACAAGGTGAAATGGCTGGAAAAGGGCATAAACTCATTGATGATTTACCCCTCTTTTCTCTTAAAGCAACATCTCCTGTCAATGAAGAAAGAAACAAACATTGTGTTCTTCACGAAGCTTTAAAAAATATCCATCCTGATGAACTCTCTCCTAAGCAAGCTTTAGAAACAATTTACCACCTCAAACAGCTTGAAGAGAGTACCCCCCTATAGAAAACAGATGTTACTTTTTATTAAATAAGCTTTCTTAATAGGAAATAAAGTGTCCTTTTTTGATATGTTTTGGTACAAATATTTGTTTACCTTATTCCTATTGCTTTTCTACGCAATATATTTTGATAAGTAGAATGCATCTAGAGGAAAAATCCTATGCATTATATTTCATATTTCCTTAGATCAATCTTGACGTTTATACAAAAAAATTGATCCACATCGATTCTTTTTACAAGACAATCATTTTTTGCAACGATTATCTTGAATTCTCCTCCACCTTGCCAACATGCATGTTTAATGAATTACGCTTTTTTACGCTCAATATTATCTTACTCATAGCAACAGCGTTGGTTTAAAGCTGTCTGTGTGTATCATACTACCCCATTTTGCATGATAAATTCACGTGCAATAGATTACGCTTTTTCTTTATATTTCAAATGATAAAGAACTCTTTTACTGTTTCCACATGAATCATATAATTAAGTATATCAATGATATTCTAATTGCATTTTATTTTCCTAAAAAAAGCTTTTGAAATCCTTCCCAACCTTAAACGACGAAGATTTCCACTCGAATTTGATCTGTAAACAGTCCCAATTCTAGCGGCTTCCTCTTAAGCTTCCCACTCATGTAATTAACTTACACAAGGACTTGACAAACAAGCCTAAGAATATTCACAACTCACGTTAAAAACACTTAAATGTTGAAAGCTTTCTTATATCCCACGTCTCAATGACAGTGTTTTATAGCCCAACAAAATAATATCACCAGTACAATAAATATCTTTCATAAGATGAGTAATAAGAGATCATAACCTTGCATAAAACTAGAATATGATATGAAAAGCGCTTGATACGACCTCACCTGTCTTACACAACTACTAAAAAAAATCCGCAGCAGCTTTTATAAATTTTATGCATCGCCTTTTAATCATACTTACGATAACTCAAAATATCCTGATAAGCTCATAAACTTATCCGCTTAGAATATCGTGCAAAAGATACCAAAAAATCTCTTAGAGGACTATCTTTCTTTTATAAGTCAATACATTGATTTATAATTAAAGTTTAGCGTTATTGAACTTGAATTAGCCCCCCCAAATATCGTAAGATTCTTTCATTTCAAGCCTGTTTATCTTAAACCAATCAAAATCACTTGCTTGCACATCACAAGCGGGATGAGTGTGTGGGAAAAACTATAATACAAATGCCTCTTATGAACCCCAAGGATTGTAGCAACATCCATGAGCTGGCAAAGTGTGTGATGGTGCCGGCTTGCTTCTTCTCAAGCGTAAAGATGGGGCTGTTCAATGGATTTATCGTTATACCATTCATAGGTACCGTCGCAAAATGCGCTTGGGAGCATTGAGAGATGTCTCTTAAAACGCATCCTTTATCTCATCAAATATTACGAACTGCACCCTTTGAAGCAGATGTGGTCATCGCTGCATAAGCTTTGAGAGCCTTTGAAATTTTACGCTGACGCTTCTCAACCGGTTGCCAAGCACCTTTTCCTTTTGCTTCCATCTTAGCACGACGCTGCCTCATTTCAATGTCATCAACCAATATATGAATGCTACGATTTGGAATATCAATTTCTATGATATCCCCCTCTTCTACCAACGCAATTTCTCCTCCTTCAGCAGCTTCTGGTGAAATATGTCCTATCGAGAGCCCTGAGCTCCCCCCTGAAAAACGTCCATCCGTAACAAGTGCACAAACCTTGCCCAATCCTTTAGATTTGAGATAACTCGTTGGATAGAGCATTTCTTGCATTCCAGGTCCACCACGAGGACCTTCATAACGGATTAAAACAATTTCACCTGTTTTAATCTTATCCGTTAATATAGCTGAAACAGCTGAATCTTGGCTTTCAAAAATTCTTGCTGGACCTTTAAAGGTTAAAATTGACTGATCAACACCTGCTGTCTTTACAATACAGCCATCTTTTGCAAGATTTCCATAAAGAACTGCCAATCCTCCATCTTGTGAATAAGCATGTTTCCTATCGCGAATCACACCTTTTTCACGATCAAGATCAAGAGTCTCATAGCGACTAGATTGGCTAAAAGCGGTTTGGGTTGGAATGCCACCTGGAGCAGCACGATAAAATGCACGAACTGTTGGTTCATTGGTTTGTTTTACATCCCAACGGTACAAAGCTTCTTTCATCGTTTTTGCGTGAACCGTATAAGTTGACGTATCAATGAGTCCCGCCGCATCCAATTCGCCTAAAAGCCCCATAATACCACCGGCACGATGAACATCTTCCATATGCACATTCGCAACAGAAGGAGCAACCTTGCATAAAACAGGAACACGACGTGAAAGATGATCAATATCCGTCATGGTAAAATCCACCTCACCTTCTTGCGCCGCTGCTAAAAGATGCAGTACTGTATTGGTTGATCCTCCCATGGCAATATCAACGGTCATTGCATTTTCAAAAGCCTTGCGTGAAGCAATAGAGCGTGGCAAAACTGTTTCATCATCTTCTTCATAATAACGCTTGACCAATGTAACAATCTGTTTTCCAGCTTCTTCAAAAAGCATCCGTCGATCTGCATGTGTTGCTAGCATTGATCCATTTCCGGGAAGCGAAAGCCCCAATGCTTCCGTTAAACAATTCATAGAGTTGGCCGTAAACATTCCTGAACAAGAACCACATGTAGGACAAGCAGCGCGCTCCATTTCAGCAACTTCTTCTTCTGAATTCTGTTCTGAAGCTGCTGCGACCATGGCATCAACCAAATCAACCATTAGATCTTGATCTTTCCATTTAATCTTACCTGCTTCCATAGGACCGCCTGAAACAAAGATTGTTGGAATATTCAACCGTAAAGCAGCCATTAACATACCAGGCGTAATTTTGTCACAATTAGAAATACAGACAAGTGCATCCGCACAATGTGCATTAACCATATACTCTACAGAATCAGCAATAATTTCGCGTGAAGGCAAAGAATAAAGCATTCCATCATGCCCCATCGCAATTCCATCATCTACAGCAATAGTGTTAAACTCTTTCGCAACACCACCAGCAACGGCTATCTGTTGTGCAACCAATTGCCCAAGATCCTTTAAATGGACATGTCCTGGTACAAATTGTGTAAAAGAATTCGCAATCGCAATAATGGGTTTACCAAAATCTGCATCTTTCATCCCTGTTGCACGCCAAAGACCGCGGGCTCCTGCCATATTACGCCCGTGAGTCGATATTCTTGAACGGTAAGAAGGCATTATTTTTTTCCCCTCAAATAATTCCATTTTTCTTGTTGTGCTGTAACTTCATTATAAAAACAAGAGCTTTAGTATTCAAAAGAGAAAAATACCTTGGACTGAGACATTTGAAGCACAAAATTAAAAGATTTGCATCAACTTCCTCATAAAGCTTTTGTTTTTTCTATTCCTTATCAATCAACATCTCATCTCTGCGTAACTCTATGTTTGAGAAAAATGTCAAGACGATTCAGTGCAGTATGAACTGTTCTAGATTTTTGTATGCCAGATTTGATGGCTATATTGCGTATATCTATTTGCGTAATTTCTGAAATTGGAAAGAATATAAAGGCATCGTGGTAAAAATCTATCATCTCCTTACAATTCAGCTTTACACCTTTCAAAAGCTTCCATAGTAATATCTTTTAAATAATGATGAGGCGCTGTCTCATACTTTTGTTTTTCACACTCTTCAATGGAGTTACCCCCTTAGGAAGAACAAAACACACCAAACAAAATACACTTGTATTGCCAATTTACGCATTCGTTTTAAAGAAACATTTCTCACTGCGCTCGAACTCAGTTCATGACAGCGCCCATAAAGGTATAACGGCCCTCGTGAATAATATAAACTTATGAGAAGCATCCTCACCACTTATGAAGAAGAAAACAAACACCATCATACATTTTACTCATCCCCAATGTTGCGAAGTCCTTGGCAATTAAGACAATTAAAAAGAGAGATTTTTATTCCTTTCTTCAAGTGTTTTTATCCACATGGCTCTCCTTGCTTATGACATCAAGCAAGTGACTTTAATTGTTTTAACATAAGAAGATCTCAAATGAGAGAACCTTATGATATTCGGGACTCTCATTCCAGTTGTAAAAAAATTAATTATGAATATAAATCAATGTCTTATATCATTATACCCTTTATGAGAAAAACGAATAGAATTTATAAAGAACTCCGTTTTTCTCGTAAGGAAATCTAGTGCAGAGTTACAATTTGTAGTTCATGCTCATTGGCTCCAGCAAGAGCGATAGAGCGTTCATCGGATAAAATGATAGGATAACCTGTTTCACCAAAGAGAGCCCATATGGTAATGCCTGGGGTCATTGGTGGAAGATCAGGAAAGTTTTTAGCCAAGTCATCTGTACAAACTTTTTTTAAATAGGCAATTTGTCCCGCATCAGAGTAGGCTGTGTTCTGAAACGATAAGTTTTGTTTATGTTCTCCCATTTCACGGTTCCTTTACGCCTTAACTTTTATGACTCACCACTACTGACTTTAATTGGAATCTGTTTTATTTCTTTTTTTAATCTTGGTTGATACAGATTAATTGATAAAAGACCATTTTTCAACTCCGCATTTGTGACATGCATCCCTTCCGCAAGAATAAAGATTCGCTGGAATTGTCGCGCAGCTATACCGCGATATAAATATTGATGATTTTGGTTGTCTGTTTGTTTACCATGAATAACCAATTGATTATCATCGAGCAAAATATTAAGATGATTAATCTTAAATCCAGCAACAGCCAAAGTTATCCGGATATGATTTGCATCATCGTTTTTATGTAAACGTTCAATGTTATAGGCTGGGTAAGCTTCATCAGCTTTACCGATACGTTGCAATGTTTTTTCTACGGTTTCAAATCCTAAAAGAAAAGGATTGGAGAAAGGCGTCACATGTGTCATTCATGAGTATCCTCTTTGAAAAGCGGCGTTACTTGACCAAACTCTATACAAAGTGTTCGCTGCATTCCTCTCATATGGCGAGCGTAAATGATAACTTCAAGAGAGAAAATTAAGAGAGTTCAATGACTCAACGTACCATAAAATTATCAAAAGCGCGAAATTTATCTAGTATATTATATAATAAAGATGAAGTTGCAGAAATATTTCGCCGTTTTTCTGTGCAACGCCCAGCGCCTAAGAGTGATCTTATCTATACAAATATTTTTACGCTTTTGGTGGCAGTTGTACTTTCAGCTCAAGCGACAGATGTAAGCGTTAATAAAGCGACAAAAGAATTATTTCGCCTTGCTGATCAACCGGAAAAAATGGTTGCATTAGGGGAAGAAGAAATAGCACTTCATATCCGTTCAATCGGTCTTTGGCGAGCAAAAGCACGCAATATTTATGCACTTTGCAACTGTTTAATTAATCAATATGGCGGTCAAGTCCCTGATACGCGTGAAGCACTTATGTCCCTCCCTGGAGTGGGACGAAAAACGGCTAATGTTGTTTTGAATGTTGCTTTTGGTCAACCTACATTGGCAGTAGATACACATATTTTTCGCTTAAGCAATCGTCTTGGTTTAGCGCCTGGCAAAACACCAGAGATTGTCGAAAAAAAATTATTAAAGATTATACCGATCTATTATCTTCGTCATGCGCATCATTGGCTAATTTTACATGGACGCTATATTTGTCAAGCACGTCAAGCAAAATGTGCGCAATGCATTATTGCCGATTTATGTAAAGCCGCAAGCAAAACAAATGCTATTCCGGCACCTCTGGTTGAAATTCAAGGCAATGGAGCGCCCATTTTTTTATAATACGGTCTTGCTATTTTGTGTATACTAGCTTATGAGAACATTTTTGGAACCGCCCGGCAGGGCATGCCGTGGCTGTTTAAATGCTTGTTCAAGCGTTGGTCCGCTTGATCAAATAAAATGTTTGATTGAATCAATTAATGTATGGAGTAGCAAAATGCCCAAGATGAAGACCAAATCATCCGCTAAAAAGCGGTTTAAAATCACTGCGTCAGGCAAAATTAAAGTAGCAGCTGCTGGTAAGCGCCACGGCATGATTAAGCGTTCGAATAAATTTATTCGCGATGCACGTGGAACAATGGTTTTGTGTGAACAAGATGCTAAAAAAGTCATTCAGCATTATTTGCCGAATGGTATTTAAACCTTACGCTTTTGATTTTGAGGAGATTATAATATGGCTCGTGTGAAAAGAGGTGTGACAGCACACGCTAAGCACAAAAAAGTTCTTAAACAAGCTGAAGGCTTTTATGGTCGACGTAAAAATACCATTCGTGCTGCTAAAGCAGCAGTTGATCGTTCAAAGCAGTATGCTTATCGTGACCGCAAAAATAGAAAGCGTACTTTCCGTGCTTTGTGGATTCAGAGAATTAATGCGGCTGTTCGTGCAGAAGGTTTAACTTATGGACGTTTTATTGATGGCTTATCAAAAGCTGGTATTGAAGTTGATCGTAAGGTTCTTTCAGACATAGCAATCCACGAGGCGGAAGCATTTTCTGCTCTAGTCGCTTCAGCAAAAAAAGCTTTAGAATATTTAAAAGACACAACACCTAATGCTTTTGAAGGCGCTGTCAAGTAAGCCAGTCGTGTTCTCTTAAAGCATTTATTTATTCGAGGTCCCGTGCTGGCTATTGCGAGTGCGGGTTTTTCTTTATTAGAAAATAGGCAAAAATATGAATGATATTGAGCGTCTGGAACAAGAAATTTGTTTAGCCTTAGAGGCAGCAGGTGATGAACAAGCACTTGAAACAGTGCGTATTTCAGCATTGGGTAAAAAAGGTAGTATCTCTGAAAAATTAAAAGAATTAGGAAAAATGGATGCTGGCGAGCGCCATAAAGTTGGACCTGTTCTTAATGGATTAAAAAATCGCATTTTAGAATTATGGGCACAAAAGCGTGATCTTCTGAAAAGACAGGCACTGGATGCCCGTCTTTCTCGTGAAACAGTTGATGTTACCTTGCCTGTTCGCTCTTCACCTATAGAAAGGGGACGCATTCATCCTATTTCACAAGTGATTGAGGAAATTATTGCCATTTATACGAAGTTGGGTTTTTCTCTTGCCGAAGGTCCAGATATTGAAACAGATTATTATAATTTTACAGCATTGAATTTTCCTGAAGGGCATCCAGCGCGTGAAATGCATGATACCTTCTTTTTTGATGTTGATAAAATGGGAGAGAGAAAATTATTGCGAACCCATACATCACCCGTACAAATTCGTACACTAGAAAAACAAAAAGCACCGATACGGATCATTATTCCTGGAAAAACTTACCGCATGGATTCGGATGCAACGCATTCTCCTATGTTCCATCAGGTAGAAGGTCTTGTCATTGATAAAACCTCCACCATTGCCCATATGATGTGGCTACATGAAACCTTTTGTAAAGAATTTTTTGAAGTTCCCTCTGTAAAAATGCGTTTTCGTCCCTCTTTTTTCCCTTTTACCGAACCATCTATGGAAGTGGATATTCAATGTGATCGTTCTGGTTCAGAAATAAAATTTGGTGAAGGACAGGGTTGGTTGGAAATTTTAGGATGCGGAATGGTGCATCCTCATGTGTTGAAAAATGTTGGTTTAGATCCCGATGAATATCAAGGCTTTGCATGGGGAATGGGCATTGATCGTATTGCCATGTTGAAATACGGTATGCCTGATTTGCGGGCTTTTTTTGATGCTGACCTGCGTTGGTTAGACCATTATGGCTTTCGTTGCTTTGATATGCCTGCTTTTTTTCCTAATAGAAATGTGTGATCTTAGTCATCGCTTTCATGTGAGGTTTTAAAATGAAGTTTACATTGTCCTGGTTAAAAGATCACTTAGAGACAAATGCATCTTTGGATGAAATTTGTGAAAAATTAACCGCTATCGGTCTTGAGGTTGATCACGTTGATGATCGGTCTTCTTTAAAAGGTTTTGTGATTGCAAAAGTTTTAACAGCAATAAAACATCCTGATGCCGATAAACTTCAAATTTTATCAGTGGATACAGGAACTGCTACACCTGTTCAAGTTGTCTGTGGAGCCCCAAATGCACGAGCAGGTCTTATTGGTGTTCTGGCACTACCAGGCACTTATATTCCAGGACTTGATGTAACATTATCTGTAGGAAAAATCCGCGGTGTTGAAAGTTTTGGGATGATGTGTTCGCAAGCGGAGCTTGAATTAACAAATGAGCATGACGGGATTATCGAACTTCCAGAAGATGCACCTATTGGAGATTCATTTGCAGCTTATGCTGGTTTAGATGATCCGATCATTGATATTGGTTTGACCCCCAATCGTTCCGATTGTACAGGTGTTCGCGGTATTGCCCGTGATCTTGCTGCCGCTGGAATGGGAAAATTAAAAGAATTATCCTTGTCAAAACTTGAGCCTTCTTTTGAAACACCTCTCGATGTTTCATTAGATTTTTCGCAAGGTTCATCATTATGTTTAGGTTTCGCTTGGCGTGAAGTACGCAATGTTCAAAATGGCGAATCACCACAGTGGATGCAACAGCGTTTGAATGCAATTGGTTTGAGACCGATTAATGCGCTTGTTGATATGACCAATTACATCAGTTTTGACCTTGGTCGTCCACTCCATGTTTTTGATGCAGATAAAATTAAAGGTAATTTGTGTGTACGTTGTGCTCGTGAGGAAGAACAGCTTCAAGCACTAAACGGAAAAGTCTATCATCTGGGCGCTAAGAATTGTGTCATTGCAGATGACGAGGGGGTTGTTTCGATTGCCGGTATCATGGGCGGTGAAAGAACGAGTTGTGATGAAACAACACATCGCGTGATTATTGAATCGGCGCTTTGGGATGCGCAAAGCATTGCACAAACAGGAAGAGCATTAAGTCTTATCAGTGATGCACGTTATCGATTTGAACGAGGTGTTGATCCGGCTTTTATAGAAACAGGGCTTGAAATTGCAACAGAATTGGTCTTACGTCTTTGTGGTGGTGAAGTATCTAAGAAGAGGATCATCGGCTATCAACAACAAGAAATCAAACAGATCGCTTTTCCTTTTTCTGAAATTAAACGTTTAACAAATTTGGAAATAGAGCCTGAAAAAGTCGTCTCTATTTTAACAAAACTCGGATTTTTTGTTGAAGGAAAAGGAGATGTCGTTACGGTAAAAGTACCATCATGGCGCCCTGATATTATGGGTAAAGCCGATTTGGTGGAAGAGGTTATGAGAATTTATGGGTTAGATAAAATTAAACCTATTCCTTTGGAAAACTTTGCAGAAGGAAAAGATCAAATTTTAACATGCGCACAAATTCGTTCACGTGCTACACGTTTGGCTCTAGTGCAACGTGGTATGAAAGAAGCGGTAACATGGTCTTTTATTTCTGAAAATCAAGCTCTTGCTTTTGGAGGAGGTCAAGAAGAGCTTAAATTAGTTAATCCTATTGCTGCTGATATGTCAGTAATGCGTCCTTCCCTTTTACCTGGTTTGATTATGGCGGCACAGAGAAATGCTGATCGTGGTTTTTCCGATCTTTCTTTGTTTGAAGTTTCAAGTATTTATGAGGGTGACACCCCTGATAAACAACACCGTGTTGTTAGTGGAGTTCGTCGCGGAACAGAGCAATTTAAAGGGGCAGGGCGTTTTTGGAATGGAAATGCAACCGTCGTTGATGTTTTTGATGCCAAAGCAGATGCTTTAGCTGTTTTAGAAGCATGTGATATGGATGTTGGGAAAGTGCAGATTGAAGTTGGAGCACCTGATTGGTATCATCCAGGTCGTTCAGGTGTCATAAAACTTGGATCAAAGATTATTCTTGGTTTTTTTGGTGTTTTTCATCCTGCTACATTAGAAACGTTAGATGTCAGTGGTCCTTTATGCGGCTTTGAAATTTTTCTAGACCGAATTCCAGAATCAAAGAAAAAAACGACCAAAAGCCGTCCTCCTTTGAAACTCTCACCTTTTCAAATGGTGCGGCGTGATTTTGCCTTTATAGCGGATAAAACTGTTGCCTCTTCTCTTATTATTCGGGCGGCAAGTGGAGCTGATAAAAAACTTATTCATTCAGTGCAGGTTTTTGATATTTTTGAAGATTTAAGCTTTGGTGAAGATAAAAAATCTGTTGCAATTGAAGTAACTATTCAGCCCATAGAACGGACTCTAACAGATGAAGATTTAGAAAAGCTTGCCTCAAAGATCGTGGATAATGTTACCAAAATGACAGGTGCATATTTACGCTACTGAGTATTCTCATTTTTTATGAGATATTTTACATGAAGTGGGAGCATTTTTGAGTGCTCCCTTTTTGTTTGGCATTCAAGAGCTATAGAACTTCTTGAAAGGGGATCTCTTTACTAAAACAAGCTGCTTAAATTATCAATTTTTTCAATATGAAAAAACTGTTTTTAAACATCTTGAAAAGTTATTTTTTCTCTTAATCCTTCATTGCAAATGTAAAAGATAACTGCTATTGCTAAATGATAATGCAAATTATTTGCAATAAAAAGAAGGCATATAAAGGAAAGAGAGCATCAATGAACGTAAGAACATTTTTCACCATAGTTTTTGGAAGTGTTATTTTTTTTACACCCAATTTTGCTTTGTGTGCTGGTAAATTTAAAGCTGTTACGACATTTACTATCATTGCTGATATGGCACGCAATGTAGCAGGTGATGCCGCTGATGTTGAATCCATTACAAAACCAGGTGCGGAAATTCATGAATATCAACCCACCCCACGCGATCTTATGCGTGCTCAGGGAGCTAACCTTGTATTGTGGAATGGTTTAGAGTTAGAGCTTTGGTTTGAAAAGTTTTTTCAAAATATCAAGGATGTTCCAAGTGTTGTTGTTTCAAAAGGTATTCTACCCATTAAAATTGGTGAGGGCCCTTTTAGCGGTAAACCCAATCCTCATGCGTGGATGTCACCAACCTCTGCTTTGATTTACGTTGATAATATTCGCGATGCTTTTGTAAAATATGACCCTGAACATGCTGAAATTTATAAAGAGAATGCTGAAATTTATAAACAGAAAATTCGTGCAACGATTGATCCAATTAGAGCTGAATTAGAAGCCGTACCGCAAGATAAGCGTTGGCTTGTGACCAGTGAGGGGGCTTTTAGCTATTTGGCGCGTGATTTTGATCTAAAAGAACTTTATTTATGGCCCATCAATGCTGACCAACAAGGAACACCACAGCAGGTCAAGCATGTTATTGATATGGTTCGCAAATACAATATTCATGCAGTTTTTTCTGAAAGCACTATTTCCCCTGCGCCTGCTAAGCAGGTTGCCAGAGAAACAGGGGCTAAATACGGTGGTGTTCTCTATGTTGATTCTCTGAGTGAGAAAAATGGTGAGGTCCCCACTTATATTGATTTATTACGTGTCACGAGTGGGCGTATTAGCAAGGCTCTAGCAGAGGGAGTAAAAAGCCAATGACGGAATGTGGAATATTTGCCCAAGGGGTAACGGTAACTTATCGTAATGGACATACAGCTTTACGCGAAGTGAATTTTGAAAGTCCAAAGGGTTCTATTACGGCATTGGTTGGTGTTAATGGATCCGGTAAGTCAACGTTATTTAAAGCGATTATGGGGTTTGTACGCCCCTCAAAGGGAAAAATTCGCATGTTTGATTTGCCCGTTGATGTAGCTTTGAAAAAAAATCTTATTGCTTATGTTCCTCAAAGTGAAGATGTCGATTGGAATTTTCCTGTTTTGGTTGAAGATGTTGTATTGATGGGGCGGTACGGTCATATGAATTTCTTTCGCTATGCCCGTACACAAGATTATGAAGCCGTTCGTATTGCTTTAGAACGTGTTGATATGCTGGCTTTTGCTAAGCGCCAAATTGGAGAACTTTCTGGTGGACAGAAAAAGCGTGTTTTTCTAGCACGCGCTCTTGCACAAAAAGCAAAAGCTATTTTATTAGATGAGCCGTTTACAGGGGTTGACGTTACAACAGAAGATAAAATCATTGCTTTGTTACAAGATCTTCGTAAAGAAGGAGCTGTGATCTTGGTTTCAACTCACAATTTGGGCTCTGTTCGTGAATTTTGTGATCATACGGTTTTAATAAAAGGAACAGTGTTAGCTTCCGGATTAACTGAAAAAATCTTTACAAAGCAAAATCTGGAAAAAACTTTTGGAGGGTCTTTGCACCACCATATTTTTGATCTTCAAAGCACAAAAAAAAATGATGTTTTCATGGGAAGAAAGCAGTCTGCAGTTTGTGAAGATATTGAAAGAGTGGAGCACGTTGCATGATTTCTTGGTTGCTTGAGCCACTGAGCTATCAATATATGGTGAATGCAATGTGGGTTTCTGGGTTAGTTGGGTGTGTTTGTGCCTTTCTTTCGGCTTTTTTGATGTTAAAAGGTTGGTCATTGATTGGTGATGCACTTTCCCATTCGATTGTTCCTGGTGTAGCAGGAGCTTACCTTTTAGGGTTACCTTTTTCACTCGGCGCTTTTTTTTCTGGTGGTCTTGCAGCAGCAGCAATGCTCTTTTTTAACCATCGAACAAAACTTAAAGAAGATACCATTATTGGGCTCATTTTTTCTTCCTTTTTTGCCTTTGGGTTATTTCTCAAATCATTAAAACCAATGGCTGTTAATATTGATACGATTGTTTTGGGAAATATTTTAGCAGTTAGTTCAACAGATATCCTACAATTGGCTTTTATCGGCTTTTTTTCTTTGCTTATATTGCTTTTGAAATGGAAAGATCTTCTTGTTTCATTATTTGATGAAACGCATGCGCACGCCATTGGATTAAACGTAAAGTTTTTAAAGATTCTCTTTTTCACATTGCTGGCCGCTTGTACGGTTGCTGCCATGCAAACCGTTGGAGCGTTCTTAGTCATTTGTCTTGTTGTGACACCTGGGGCAACAGCCTATCTTTTAAGTGATCGTTTCGTAAATGTCTTGATTATTGCAGTTATAATTGGAACATTCACAAGTGTCTTGGGTGTTTATGTAAGTTATTTTTTGAATGCGCAAACAGGTGGGGTTGTAGTACTTTTTCAAGCATTTTTATTTATTTTGGCTTTTATTTTTGCTCCTAAACACGGATTTATTGCTGCACGCTTACGTATAAATGCGGCAAAAAAGGGTGTGATATTATCATGATTGATCAATTACTGCTTCCGTTTCAATTTTCTTTTATGCTTAAAGGTATGCTTATTGCCATGATTCTTTCTGTTCCAATGGCAATGCTTTCCTGCTTTCTTATCTTAAAAGGATGGGCACTGTTAGGCGATGCCATTTCCCATGCAGTTTTTCCCGGTGTTGTTGTTGGTTATATGACAACACCATGGGTAATCGCATTTTTAACTTCTTTGCCATTTGCTTGGATTCAGCATATGCGTCCCGAGAATATTACAATGACTTTGATTACTTGCGGTGCTTTTGTTGCAGGAATGGTGTGTGCACTATTAACGGGTTTTTTAGGAAGCAATAGCCGTATCAAACAGGACACGGTGATGGGTGTGGTCTTTTCTTCAATGTTTGGTTTAGGGCTTGTTTTAGCCACCTCTATTTATAGTAGCTTAGATTTAAATCATATTCTATTTGGTAATCTCTTAGGTGTTAACTGGCTTGATATTACGCAGACAGCAATTATTTCTATTGTTGTCACTTTTATTTTAGCAGCAAAATGGCGTGACTTTATGCTGTATATTTTTGATTCAATTCAAGGTCGTGCAATGGGATTACCAATATCTCTACTCCACTATACCCTTCTAACAATGATTTCTCTTACAATTGTTGCGGCTTTGAAAGCTGTAGGTATCGTGCTCGTTATTTCTTTACTGATAGCACCAGGAGCAATTGCCTATCTTGTCACAAAGCGGTTTTCTTTTATGTTAATAATCGCGATACTTGTTGCCGCTTTTTCTGGTTTTTTAGGGATTTATCTCAGCTTATTTATCGGCTCTGATTCTGCTTCCACAATTGTGTTAATCTTAACATTGATTTTTATTGCTATTTTCATGATGATTTTCTTTCGTCAAAACACAGTTCAAGAAACTTGAAGATAATAAAATTCTCGCATATCAGCCATGCATTTTTATGTATTGTCTCTCGTGCCTATTTTAGTTAGAGACTGGATCGCCAGGTTATTTTCCTCCTAATGCCTAGCAATTGAATGCAGTGTATATTCTCCCCCCAAGACTGCATTTTAATTAAGAGGCTGCATTGATTTATTCTGCAGCCTTTTTATTTTTTTCTAAAACTTTTTCTCATTTCTTGAAATCATTTAAAATGATTATCATATTGCGTAAACTATTCGGTATTTTCAAGGAACTTATGACAGAAAAAATGCTTACGCATGAAGTGATAGAGAGTGATTGTGCACTCAAACATCTGAACAATAAGAAAATAGATACAGTGTTTTTATGTAGAGTTTTGCGTAGAGGAAAATAGTACGAGACGAATGAAAAAAGACTTGAAGATATCGCACCCTTTGCGTATCTGCTATTATATAGCAGGGTGGGCAATGGTTATATTAGGTATTATCGGCGTAGTATTACCTATTATGCCAACTGTGCCTTTTTTGTTGGTTGCCTCATGGTGTTTTACGCGTTCTTCTCCACGTTTTCATCAATGGTTGAATAATCATCGTATTTTCGGTCCCCCTATTAAGCGATGGGAAGAAAAAAAAGCAATCTCTCCATTCGTTAAAGTTTTTGCAATGATGAGTATGACAGGTGGTTTTTTATCCTTTTTCTTGATGATACATCCTCCTTTATGGTTTTCTTTATTCACTGGGGTTATATTATTGTTGATTGCTGTTTATATTGTAACGCGTCCATCTTCATAATGATGGCAAATACTTTATGAGATGCTCTTTTTAACTTTGACTTATTTGTAAAAACTATTGAGAGAGCGGCTTTTCAAGTTTTAGATATTACCTCTCCATATCCAAGATACCTATGAAATAACAAGCTTTTTTAAAGAAACTAATCAATTGTAGCTAGCCAGCAGGTTTTGTATATTTTGCCACTCGGTTTTGTACCAATTTATTTTTTTCAAAGTTTTTCTAAGATTCGTAATTTCTTATGAATCATCCATTGGATTGGGAGCTTAGATCTAAGATAATAATTTTTAACTTATACGGATTTTTTACAGCCCCCGTATAAAAGATTAATTAGAAATTATGAACAATGACAAGAAAAACAAATGTTAAACAAATCAAAAATTGACTTATCATTAGAGAATAATTTTTGTTCAAAAGTACGTCTTTACCAAAATTGCGCCCTAAAATGAAGGTTGTTGATTTTTCAAATGGCGTGTCTTCTATTAATTCAACATTTGCTTCAGATACATTCAATATTATCTCTGCTAAAAATTTACAAGAAACTATACCTGTAGAGCAAGCAAAATCTATAATCGATTCCTTTAATGCGCAGAAACTACCTTTAGCTTGGTGGGTTGGACCTCATTCGTCTCATTATAAAGTTGATGAAGTTCTCTTATCTATTGGCTTAGAGCATGTTGAAACAGAGGTAGGAATGGCAGCTTTAGCGCAAGATATAGACTCACATGTTACTTCTATGCCGGATAACTTCAAAATCAAAGAAGTTGAATCTCTTCAAGATTTTAGAGATTACGGAAATGTTATGGCATCAGTATTCGAGCCTTTTGATGAAGAAGCGGTTATATTTTATGAAACAATAGGCCGTTGTTATAAAAAAGACTCTGATGTAGAGATGTTCGTTGGTTATATAAATAATAATCCTGTAGCAATATGTTTTTGTATTAAAGCGGATGGGATTGGTGGAGTGTATGATATTGTCACCAAGCCGGATTTTCAGAAAAGAGGTGTTGGGACATTCATGACAAAAATTGCTATTGAGCATTTAAAAAGAAAGAGATGTCATATTATTGGTATGCAAGCCTTTCACGAGGGAATTAGCATTTATAAAAAATTGGGTTTTACAAACTTTGGTGAATTTAAAATTTATTCCAATAAACACATAGTGGTTTAGCTATGAACTCTTTTTTTGCTCATCAATTAAAAGAATTTATTATTTTCAACAAAACTCAAATATGATCAAGCAATCGATATAACCAAGGAAGCTTGGCCAATCCCCTTTAATACTGATAGTGAAAATCTAAAATCAGTTATTACAAATATAATTGTTTTAATATAATTGTTTTAAATGACTCACTCAAATTTTCTTATTTTTTTTACTTTGTCTTAAAAAAGATATCTATCACAAATCTAAATTGGATAAGTAAAAATTTTTTATTTGATATGATCTATAATTTACTGATTATTACTGATAATTATGGAGAACTCGAAAGCAAATATTTAAAACGACAGTTGCATCATAGTTTGTTAGATGGTTAGTCTGTTAATTAATTAATAAAAAAAATTTTCGCTTTATACAATAACCAAAGGAGCTTAAAAAAACTTTCAAAGATCATTTAAAGCCTCTTTCATGAATCTTTTTCTTTTCTTAAAAATCACAATTTGAGATGATTGGCTCTTGAACCGGAGACAGTTTTTTTAAACCACATGATTAAGATGTATTTACTTCTTTTGTCTTAAATTTGCTAAAGGTTTTTTGGATCTGAAGTACATCATTGAAAGACAGTAGAAACTCCCCCTTAGGTATGCAAAGCATGAAAAACAATTCATTCTTAGCACTATCATAAAGCAATCAGTAATCGGCTTTTATATTGCCCTCTTCATAAAAAGTATCTATGTTTCAAAAAAATATACAAAAAACGAACCTAATTCGCCATCTCAAATAATTAAAATTTTAGTTCATGCATAACCTTTCATTGCATCCAATACCTGTTGACTTATCTCCTGATGGATAAGCCACTGCCATCCATTTGATGTTGTTTTTCGTCCTAATTTAATGGGTATGAAATCGACCTTGTTCTTACGTGCGCAATCAACAAGCATTTAATCATGAGAATTGAAACCAAAAATATGAAGAATACATGGTGGCTTAGGTAAAAAAGCCAACTGCTCAATCAACGTGCAAGAAAATGCATAGGCGGATGAATGAATCCATAATATGCAATATGTTAAGCCCACACCATTGCGTCACAGTTTCTAAAAATTGTGTCTGCGAAGCCGTACAATAATAATCCAACGGCACACACATATAGTTTTTTGCAACACCTCAAGCTGATCCAGACGAGAAAGAAAGCGCGCCGCAATAATCACGTCTTGTGACTTTAGCGACTGACACAAAGGAGCAAGCATCCCCGTGTCACCTACCACTAAATAACGATATTGCTCATCATTTTTTATCATCTCTCCCAGCTTTCTGGTGTAAAAATGCACACATTTCATGAGCAAGCCGCTCACAACGTGTCCATACCTCTTTGCTTATGACTTTCCATGCACGACCTTCATCATCTGATGCAAAATCCTCTTTGGCCGAAGCGACTTGACATTGTAGCGCATACCCATAAAGCGTACGCACCACCGGCAATAAATGTTCACACGGTTGTGCACATCTTTTTGCCGTACTCCCATGAGAAATAAGCCCAACCGGTTTACTTAAAAAGGCATCATAGGCTAAATGATCAAGAGCATTTTTTAAAACACCAGAATAAGATCCTTGGTAAAGGGGGCTAGCGAGTATAACACCATCAGCTGCTGCAATTGTTTTAACAAATTGGCGGACGGCAGCACTTGGATTAGCCTCTACATTATGGTGATAATCTGGATCAGCAATCGGCAAAGGCTGTTCACGTAAATCAACCCAATGAAGAGATGCACCACGCGTCAATAGGCAATCAGCCAAGCAGTTAGCTAAAGCTCTTGTTAACGAGGGTTGACGTATAGATCCCAAAACAATCGCAATATTCAATAGGATTCTCCTTTATTTTTCATCCCATAGTTTACAAAAATGGTGAAGCGGCCCTCGCCCTTTTCCTACTTGCAAAACAGTTGAAGCTGCTAAAGTATTATTGAGATAATCTTTTGCTTGTTTAACAGCGCAAACCAAAGGTGTTGTCGGTAAAAGTGCTGCAATTGCAGCTGCAATAGTACACCCTGTCCCATGATCATTGGTCGTTATGATACGTGAAGCTTCAAGTATAACAAGGTTTTCACAATCACAATAAAGATCTGGACTAGAACAATCGTAATTTTCTGTACTATTTCTGGTAAGCGTATTCAAATGCCCCCCTTTTAACAGAACGGCATGGCACCCTAGCGCCAAGAGTCGTGGAGCATATTGATACATAGTCTCTAAAGACCATTGCACTTCACCTCCCAATAACAGTGCAGCTTCAGGCAAATTTGGCGTGATCAAAGTTGACATCGGCACAAGAACATCACGCATAATTTCAATTGCATCAGACTTTAAAAGAACATCACCACTTTTTGCAACCATAACCGGATCAAAAACAATGAAACGCGCTTTATGATAAGCAAGACGTTCTGCAATAGTCTGTGCAATCTGAGCATTTGCAACCATACCAATTTTAACGGCATCAACATGGATATCCTCAAAAACAGAATCAATTTGATCTGCAACAAAAGAAGCATCTAATGCCTGAAAAGAACGTACGCCCTGAGTATTTTGTGCAACAACAGCTGTAACCACACTCATCCCATAAGTTTTCATAGCTGAAAAAACCTTCAAATCCGCTTGCATTCCAGCACCACCAGAAGGATCTGTTCCCGCAATAGATAAAATCCGTGGAATAAAAAGCTTATCTTTCTGTAATTCCATCCAGCTCTTTCCTTATGTTTTTAAATATCGAAAAATAAATTACCGAAAAAAATAGATGCTTGAAAAAACATAAAGAAGATGTTTTCTCATGTAAATTATATTATATATGAAAGTTCTCTTATAGCTATAAAATGGAAAATGTAGTGCTTATCCTTCGTTCTGTTCTTTTTACGTTTGCTTTTTATACAACCACTTTCATACAAATGATTCTTTACGCGCCCGTTTATTTTTTAATGCCACGTAAAAAAGCATGGATTGTCCCTAAAACATGGGCGCGCGTCACACTCTTTTTGCAAAAATATATCGCAGGCACAAGTTATGAGATTGAAGGTTTAGAAAATCTTCCCAAAGGAGCCTATATCATTGCTCCAAAGCATCAATCAGCTTGGGAAACTTTCAGTCTTGTTCCCTATTTTGATGATCCCACTCTCATTTTAAAACGTGAATTGATGTGGATTCCATTGTTTGGCTGGTATATGGCAAAAACACAAATTATCCCCATTAACCGCACAACACCCATCAAAGCCCTGAAAATGGTTATACAAAAAGCAAAAGAGAAAGTAAAACAAGGGCGCCAAATCTTGATTTTTCCCGAAGGAACACGCCGACAACCCGGTCAAGAACCAGATTATAAGTCAGGAATTGTCGCTCTCTATAATGAACTGGGACTTCAAGTTGTCCCTATTGCACATAATGCGGGTTTATATTGGCCACGCAATAATTTTCGCCGTTATCCTGGAACAATCCGCGTTCGCATTCTTCCTCCCATAGAAGTTGGTTTAAGCAAACGTGATTTTCTAGATCAACTTGTCCAAAAGACTGAAAAAGCCTGTGATGAACTGCTTCTCTTAGCAGCTCAAGATCCTACCCCTCCTCCTATGCCACCATCCGCTGTCAAAAAACTTCAAAAACTAAATCAAGACACTCATGAATTAGAATAATGCATCGCTTTATATATTGAGCAGAATCTATGGAACAAAGATATAAGAAAAAAACTTAAAATTTCCTCATTCAAAATTATAAAAAACGATCAATGTATAAATTTTTTTGAAAAAGACTTCTTCTTATCTTGAAAATCGTTTAAATAATAAACACAGCATTGACAGCAAATAATAAATTCCAACATTTTTCTCCATAAACATAAGGATGAGATTTTCTGTAAGCTTCATGTGATACTTCTTACGAGCGACACATTTTAAAAGAAACATAACGGCTAATAAATATTTCTTTAAAACAGACACATGAATCGGCAACGCAACAGTGTTTATTGTGAGCGTTTTGCCTTGCACAAGGAACGTATTCTCCTATTAAAGTAAATACATAAAGGAACCGCATAATAAGAACTTTATACTTATGTACAAACAATGCTCAAAATGCTTGATGGGTGGAATTAGAAGAAAAATAAACAATATAGCATCGTATTATTTTTATGTATAAAATATTGATTTATAATGATAAATAACTTTTCATATTAAATAATAACTCCCAATATAGTAAAATCATCTCATTCTCCTCCTTCTCATATTGAATCTCATTAAATTTACTTCCTTGTCTGTCATAAGCAAGGTTCACGTATAGATAAAAAATACCTCATAGGCCATCTCAAGTGCCAAGAGTTGTCCTAACACAACCTAACAGAAGAGCAAGCAAAATGTATGATTATACCGGCTTATTCCTTCCTGCGAAACATCAATTCTCCCAAAAACCTGAAATCTTGCACAATCTTCATTATTTAAAAAGTATTTCTTGAGACACCTAAGCTATCAAACCAAATTCAAGGGGAAAATAAAGATGAGTGTTGGTCTTTATCTCTGAAACACAACTGATACAGCAATTAACCATCTGTCCTTTCAATCCTGGACTCAAAAGCTTTGTGTGTTACATTAAAATAATTCTAAATAACGAATAAAAAGGAACTCGATTTAAATTAATGAAACATCGCTTCTATAATTTATTTTTTTCTTTCGTTTTGAGTTTATCCAGCGCTTCTGTTCTAGCGCAGCCTTTTATTTCTGTTGATGTTACAACAGGACATATCTTAAAACATAATCAAGCTTTTGAACGTTGGTATCCAGCTTCCTTAACAAAATTAATGACCGCTTATGTTATTTTTCGTGCTATGAGCCGAGGTGAAATTTCACCAAACAAACCTATCACCATCAGCGAATATGCAGCAAAAGCTCCCTCATATCGTTCAGGCTATAAAGCCGGTTCCGTACTCACACTTGATACAGCCTTAAGTATCACCATGGTTAAATCTACCAATGATTTGGCTATTGCCATGAGTGAAGCCGTTGCAAATTCACAGAAAGATTTTGTACGTAAAATGAATAGCGAAGCTAAACGTTTAGGCATGTTTGGCACCCATTTTGCGAACGCAAGTGGTTTACCAGACCCTCAAAATTATTCCACAGCACGCGATATTGCTCTTTTAGCCGTTCAAATACGTCGAGAATTTCCACAATATGCTCATTATTTTTCTATTCCAGCCATTGATTTTGGTAAGAATCGAAAAATCCAGCATAACTCAAACAACCTGATTGGACGTTTTTATGGAATAGATGGTATGAAAACAGGCTTTATTTGTGCCTCTGGTTTTAATCTTGTTGCCTCAGCCACCCGCAATAAACGTACAATTATTGCTGTTATTCTAGGTGCTAACAACATAAGTGAAAGAGAAGAAAAAGCTGCACAACTTCTTGAAACAGGTTTTTTGCATCAAGGAACCCCTCAATTAACACTAGCAACATTAAAACCTTATGGTAGCAAGATAACACAAGCCAGCAATATGAGACAACAAACATGCACACCTGAAGCCATAAAAATGCATGCAAATTCATATGATGATCAAGGAAATATTATTCTCACCTCACCTTTTATTGCTGCTTCACCTTCTTTTTCTCATCCTTTAGTAGTACACCTCATTCGTACGCCACAGACACCCAAAATGACAGTAAAACCACTAAGAAAACCCCATAATCTGTCTAAAAGAAGTGAAAACTATTCTATAAAAAAGCCGTAAGCCATAATCTATAATTAATTATAATTCATTGATTTATAATAATAATTTTGCACCTTATGTCAGAAGAACAAATATCGTAAGGTTTCCTCATTTCAAATCTGTATCTGTCGAATCAATTAAAATCAGTTTCTTGCACACCACCAGTTGGATGAGCATAGAGATAAAATAATTAAAGCAGGAAATTAAAATTCCTCTTATAAGTCTTTTCAAGTACCAAAAGTTATCACAACATTGGCCACTGAGGAAGTGTAGTTAGTGCCTACGTGCACCTTTATAAGCATAAGAATAGTAGTATAATGGATTTATGGGGTGTTTACCATTATATCCCTCACAAGTACCATTATAAATGGGATTAAACATATTCAGATAGGTTTCTTTAAAACAACAAGATATTGATTTATAATGATAATTTAGCGTTATTCATATTGAATTGAGAGTCCCGAATAACGTAAAATTCTCTCATTTCAAATTTGTTTATCTTGAATCAATCAAAATCACTTACTTGCACGTCACAAGCGAGACTAGCCATATGGGTAAAAAACTATTAAGAAAGGATTAAAGTGGCTCTTATGAACCATCTTAAGTTCTAAGGGCTGTCGCGCAACATTGGAAGCCGGCAAATAGTGTTAATGCCGGCTTGCTTATCCACAAACGTAAAGCTGGTGGTGCTCAATGGCTTTATCGTTATACCATTCATCGTCGGCGCCATGAAATGAGATTGGGTGCTTTAAGAGATGTTTCTTTAAAACAAAACCACGGTTGATGATTAATATGAAAATAAAGCGCATTCCTCTCACGCTTATTACTGGTTTTTTAGGCTCTGGCAAAACAACTTTGCTCAACCGTATGCTAAAAAACCCTCTTCTAACAGAATGTGCTGTTATCATCAATGAATTCGGTGAAATCAGTATTGACCACCTTATGGTTGAAAAGGCGACAGAAGGAATTATTGAGCTTGCCAATGGTTGCTTATGCTGCCATTTACGCAGTGATCTCATCGACACATTAACCGATTTAATCAATCGCATCCAAACAGGACAAATCAAACAACTCAATCACATTATCATTGAAACAACAGGGGTGGCTGATCCCGCTCCTATTTTACAAATACTTTTAAGCCACCCACTGTTTATTCAAACATTGTCCATAAATGCTGTTTTTGCAACATTTGATACATTAAGCACGCTTTCCATATGTGAGCACTATCCTGAAATATATAAACAATTAATCTTTGCTGATAAAATTATTCTCACCAAAACAGATCTCTCAGCCCCACAAATGCTTTCAAATACACTCCTTAACACACTTAAAGCCATTAATCCTACAGCACAAATAATTGATGCCCATTCTGAAGATTTCTGCTCAAATCTATTAATAAATAACACATTATGGAATGAAAAAGGAGAAAATACAAAACTTAAACAAAATCTTACGACTACCCCACATGATCATACCCCCCATAAAACCATTCGTACCTTTTCATTAAACTGTGAGGATCCTGTTGATTACGCTACAATTGAAGCTTTTTTAGATCTCCTACAAGACCGTTATGGTGCAAAGTTACTCCGTATTAAAGCAATTATCGCATTGCGTGATGACCCTTATCGCCCACTTGTATTACATGGCGTACAAACATTTTTTCATCCTCCCATAAGATTGCCAGCATGGCCAAAAGGAATAAAACAAACACGTTTTGTCATCATTGCCGATGGTGTTGAAAAAGAAGCGATAGAAAAACTTCTCAATGCTTTTTTTAATAAACCAGCAATAGATACTGCAGATAAAACGGCGCTTTTGGAAAACCCTCTGGTCATTCCAGGCGTAAAATTTTAATTCGCCTCCCTTCAATGATATAATGGTAAATTCTTTAGGACCACCATCTTTACGCTTTTGAAGGAGAAATCCAGCACCATCACATTATTTACCAACCTCCAATGTTGCACCACCCTTTACACTTGAGATTCATAAGAGGCGTTTTTTTCTTTAATGTTTTTAGCCACGCGGGCTTTTCCCATTTGTAATGTGCAAGCAAATAATTTTGATTGATTCATCATAAATAGATTTTCATATAAAAGAATCAGGTTGTGATTCAAACTGGAAAAATAATAAATTATCATTATAAATTAAATTGTTATCATAATTTTTTTTAATATTTACCAATTTGTAATCAGGGTATTTTTCTCGTCATGGGCTTCATCTACGAACCAGTTCAAATGATTCATTTCACAATCCCATTGAACAAATTCTTGGTTCTAAATATTCTACTCAACTTTATTTCTCCAGCAGATTGAAACAAAACCCTCTTAAATTGAAGCAAAAAAACTAAAATCAGACAGAACAATATCGTATTTTAAGATGTGTGACTGTATTTTATATAACAGCCTTACTTACATAACAGCCTTACAAGGAAAAATTTTATAGCATGAAAGAATAAAATCCTTTGAAAAAAAGTACATTTTTTGTTAGCTTACTCTCCACTAAAAATAAATATTGCTCCCTGTATCGGTCTGCAAACAATATAACTCCTCTAAACAAGTTCCTCTTGGCGTCCCACCCCATTTAATTTACTGACATAAAGCTCTATGAACAAGTTCAACGCTTTAAAACATTGACCCCTCACTTAAAAAAACACCTTATGCATAAAGTTATATATCCTATATCATCACCATAAGCGACAGTGTTTTACAGTACGCAGCAGGATAAAATAACACTCACTGCATCAGAGAAACTGAAGTTTTATCAATATCGCGATTAAAAACATAACGTTTTTCATAAACTTCAACGATTGGAGGTTTACGATTTTCTTCAAAAAAATCATAACCTTTCTTAAGCATAACCCAAAATTGATAATGAGGATCATTGCTATGACGTGACATATTATTCTCAGTCATGCGGAAAGGAAAAGCTTGTAACTGAAATGCTCTTTGCCCTCCTTTAAAAGCATCCCGTGCAAACGCATAAATTTGAGCCATATTTCTATCACTCATAGAATAACAACCAGCGGAAAAGCAAGAACCATGTACCATAAGATTGCTTCCTGTACGGCCATTTTCCTGATCATAAAGGTTCGGATATCCTATATTAAAAGAAAGATAATATTTTGAATAAGGATTCATTTGGTTTGCGCTAATCGTATAAAAGCCCTCTGGTGTCTGAAGATCCCCTTCCTTATATTTAGGACCAAGCTTACCAGACCATTTGCAAATGCCATAGCGCGCCACCAACACAAAAGATCCTGAACGAGATTGCTTCCAAATTTCAGCAACATTTTCTTCCTTAAAAAACCGCATCATAATCGGTGCATATGGGTCTATATTGTACAGAGCCATTCTATTTCGGATTTCCTGCGGAAGAGGTTGCTCAACTTTAGCCCGAATAGAAGCTGGTAATCTTCCTTCACATGCCGTCAATATTCCCATTACAAACACAACACACAGAGCGAGGAATCTGTTAAATATCATCGAATAAAACTCCAATCCAACACCCCTCACCAAAAATGACTTATACTAGTGAGCGACCAATTTGAAGGTATTTTTCCCTTCGCTCTTGTTTAAGCACTTGACCATCCTTTCCAGCCATCTCTTTTAAAGCCCCTGAAATAACATCACCCGTTGCATCAATGGCAATTTCTTTTCCACGATGTGCTCCTCCTAAAGGCTCCGAAATAATACCATCAATAATCTTTAAGCGATACAAATCTTGAGCAGTAATACGCATATTCATTGCAGCATCTTTTGCACGGGCTGGATCACGCCATAAAATAGAAGCTGCTCCTTCTGGAGAAATAACAGAGTAAATCGCATGTTCCAGCATATAAACTTTATTGGCAGCCGCAATTGCTATAGCTCCCCCAGAACCGCCTTCTCCAATAACAACGGATACAACAGGAACCTTTAGGCGCAAAGTTGCTGCTGTTGATTGAGCAATTGCTTCCGCTTGCCCACGTTCTTCAGCGCTTACTCCAGGATAAGCACCCGCTGTATCAATAAAAGTGAGGAGTGGCAAACTAAAGCGGTCAGCCATTTCCATAATACGTACCGCTTTACGATATCCTTCTGGACGTGCAGAACCAAAATTATAGCGCAAACGTGTTTGCGTATCGTGACCTTTCTCTTGACCAATGTAAGCAACGGCCTCCCCCTTAAAGCGAGCAAAACCGGCTTGAATAGCTTCATCTTCAGCAAATTTGCGATCTCCTGCCAAAGGTGTAACATCACTCAATAAGCGTTTAGAATAGTCCATAAAATGCGGACGATCAGGATGACGAGCGACTTGTGTTTTTTGCCACGGTGTCAATTTTTTATAAATATCATTCAATGCCGTTTGGGAACGCTTTTCAAGACGCGCAATCTCGTCGCTCATATCAAGACTGTCTTTTTCCTGAGAAATTTTTTTTAATTCAAGAATTTTCCCATCGAGATCAGCAACTGGTTTTTCAAAATCAAGATAATTATACATTGTACCAACTCACTCAGTGTCACTTATACACTTATAATTCGCTTTATAAAGTCTTTTTCAAAAACAACACCTTTTCTTTAACGAGCCTTTTGCTCATCGGCAAGTGGATGATGCTCATTGACTAAACGATAAAGTCCCTCTTCCAATACATGGGTATAAATCTGAGTAGTAGAAATATCAGAATGACCCAACAAATGTTGAACGGCACGCAAATCAGCACCATTTTGTAAAAGATGGCTAGCAAAAGCGTGGCGTAACACATGGGGAGAAAAGTGATTACTTTTTATTCCAGCTCTTTTAGCAAGATTTTTCAATTCCCGTGCAACAACTTGACGAGCAATATACCCTGTTTCTGAATGGGCCGGAAAAAGATAAAGGCTTGTTGCATCTTTTCCTTGATCACGCAAATTCAACCACTGCAACAGAACTTGATATGCTTTTTTTGATAACAACACCATTCGTTCTTTTTTTCCCTTACCGCAAACCAAAATACTGTATTCTTTCCCCCGAACAGCCTGCACTGGCAAACTCACCAACTCACTAATGCGTAATCCTGTTGCATAAAGCATTTCACTCAACAACTGAAGACGCAATGCCCGCAAATAATCCTTGGACCCATAAACTGCTTGATTAACCTCCAACTGCGCCAAATCAAGAAATTTTGTCACCACATCTTCACTGATAATTTTGGGCAAAGGGCGTCCTTGGCGAGGTGCATCAATATCATGGGAAGGATCATCTGCTCTTAATCCTTCTGCATAAAGAAACTGATAAAATTGACGCAACGTCGATAAACGACGCGCTTGTGAAGATGCAGCAAAACCAAACGTATGCATAAGCGACAAAAGACCAATCAAATCTTCTTTTTGTGCTGCAAAAAGCGAAACAGAATGGGAAGACAATTCATCTTGCGCCCACTGTAAATCATGTTGATAAGCCGCAAGCGTATGAACAGAAGCACCTCGTTCAGCACTCATCATTTCAAGAAAACGTTCTATCACAATGTTATTTTTCATTGATTCATTCTCAAGGAAAGACTCAATGAATCCAAAGGGACATCAACAGACATATCCACAGTTACAGGCTCAACAAAAACCACAAGAGTGATCATTATACTAAAAAGAATAATAAGCAAAATAAAAAGAATCATCAAAAATCTGGTCAATGTTGGCATAAAATAATAAACTTTTTCCAAAATATTCTATCTCTTATTCTATCTTATAAAGATTAACAGGAATTGACTTTCAAGCAGATAAATGCCGAAATAAGCTATGAAAAATAATCGACCCCAACATCCCTCCATGTCACAAGTAAAGAAACAACTCTTATCATCTCTCGATAACCAAGCTCTTGTGTTTGTTGGTCTTATGGGGGCAGGAAAATCAGTCATCGGAAAACGTGTTGCTAACATGCTTGGTTTACCCTTTTATGATTCTGATCAAGAAGTCGAAAAAGCAGCACAAATGCCTATCACAGAAATTTTTAAAATCTACGGTGAAGCGGAATTTCGTACTCTTGAACAGCGTGTTATTCTCAATCTCATAAAAAAAAGCCCTCTTGTTTTAGCGACAGGTGGTGGCGCCTACATGAATCAAGATACACGAAAAGCCATCCATCAAAATGGAATATCCATCTGGCTGAAAGTAGATCTTGATATCCTTATGCAACGTGTTTCCAAGCGTCCAACACGACCACTTCTTCAAACAGCAAACCCTAAAGAAACGATGCAACAACTCATGGAACAGCGCTATCCTCTCTATGAAAAAGCAAATTTAACAATTAACAGTCATAAAGAAAGCCCCTACAGAGTAGCAAAAAATGTCATACGATCTATACAGCACTACCTCCATACAAAAAAATAACGATAGAAAGAACAAGCATGCAAGCCAAAACCGTCACCATTAAATTAGACAAGCACTGTTATGATATCATCATTGGTCCGGGTCTCATTACACAAGCTTCTTTACAGATTAAACATGCTCTTCAGCAAAAAGATTTTCATCAAACGCGTTTAGCAGTTGTTACAGATACAAATGTTGCATCCTTCCATTTGGATACATTACAAACAGAATTTAAAAAAAATAAAATCCATACTGTCCCTATTATTGTAGAAGCGGGAGAACAATCAAAATCATTTTCAACCCTGCAAGTTGTCATCGATCAAATTCTTGCTGCGCGTTTAGAAAGAGGGAACTGTGTTATTGCTTTTGGTGGTGGTGTCATTGGCGATCTAGCAGGATTTGCGGCAAGTATGATCCGCCGTGGTATGAACTTCATCCAAATGCCCACAACTCTTCTTGCGCAAATTGATTCCTCTGTTGGTGGAAAAACGGGTATCAACAGCCGATATGGAAAAAATCTTATTGGTGCTTTTTATCAACCGCAATGCGTTATTGCTGACACATGTATCCTTGATACCCTACCACTACGTGAATTTCGTGCTGGTTACGCAGAAATAGTCAAGTATGGACTCATTAACCAACCTGATTTCTTTGAATGGCTTGAAAAAAATGGAGAAGAAATTTTTTCTAATGGCTCTATACGAACAGAGGCAATTGTTCGCTCATGCCAATTTAAAGCTGCCATTGTAGCACGTGATGAATATGAGAAAGGAGAGCGCGCACTCTTAAACCTCGGCCATACATTTGGACACATGCTTGAAACAGCAACCGCTTATGACTCAAAGCGTTTAATTCACGGTGAAGCTGTAGCAATTGGAATGGTTCTCGCGCATCAATTCTCTGCTCAACTGAATCTAATAGACTCCACGCTCATACACCGCATCGAAGCACACCTTAAAGCCATAGGATTGCCTACACAATTAAAAGATATTCCAGGATGTCTACCAAATGCTGAAACTCTAATGAATCTCATCGCCCAAGACAAAAAAGTTTCACAAAATAATTTGACTTTCATTTTGACACGCGGACTTGGCCAATCATTTATTGCAAAAAATGTTCCACCAGATGCAGTTTTGTCCTTTTTGGAACAAAAATTAACAGAAATTCGTTAATTCATATTGAATATAATTGATTCGTTTTTATACTTCTATTAAAGGAATAAAGATGATGATGTCTGCGTAGCTCAGTAGGATAGAGCACAGGATTCCTAAAGAAATTGGGCACTTTGAGGAGAAATCTTCAAAGTGGATCTGCTCAAATTCGGGGAAAGCTTCATGGGCGACTATATGCCAATCCCGAGCCAAGCCTCTCTTCATTATAAGAGGAAGGTGTAGAGACTGAACGGGCAGCACCTAAAAGGCGTAAGCTTCAAGGTGAAGAGACAGTCCAGACCACAAACAGCCGATAAGGCTGGCGGTGAAAATCGAAGTGGTATGAATCCTGGGGTCGCAGGTTCGAATCCTGCCGTAGACACCATCGTATAGGATAAATTACTTTTCATATAGGGAAGCATTATGAAAAAAACTCTACATATTTTAGGATTTTTTTCCTCTTTATTATTTTTCAATGTCAGCTGTGCCTTGGCTGTTTCTTTAATCATTGAGGTATCAGATAATCCAGAAAAACAAACTATGACCTATCAATGTAATATAGGAGGAAATAAAGAACGCGTTGAAGCAACCTATTACAACGCTGACAATATTTCATTAGTTGATTTCAAATGGAAAGGCGATCACATTATTGCTGCTAATGTTATTGCTGCTTCTGGAGCAAAGTATGTGGGGGAGCAATATATTTGGTGGGAAAAAAATAAAGAAGTAACACTTTATGATCTTATTCAAGATCCAGAAGAAAAAAATCCCATCCTCTGTAAGGATGAATCACTGTTATTATTTTAAATAACTGAGGAAATATCATGAAAAAAATTACTTTTATTGTAGGATTTTTTGCTGCTTTAAGTATGCCACTATTCGGTTCACTCAATGCCTTTGCTAGCTCTTTAGTTATTGAGGTACCGGATAATCCAGAACCAACAACAGAAGTTGCTACCTATCAATGCGATACAGGCACAAGTAAAGAGCGTGTTGAAGCAACCTATCTCAATGCTGGTAACATTTCACTTGTTGATTTCAAATGGAACGGAAAGCGTATCATCGCTTCCCGTAGCATAAGTGCTTCTGGAGCAAAATATATGGGAGGACCATATATATGGTGGACAAAAGGAAACGAAGCCATACTCTCTGATCTCATTAATGATCCAGAAAATAAAAACCCTATTCAGTGTGTAGAAGAACAAAAAACAGAATAAAAAAGCTTATTCATCTTAAAAATCGCTCTGGCTCGTATCACATGATATTTCTTCTGAAGCAGATGTTTGTTCTTCCATCTGACGTGATAAAAGAGCCAGCGGTTTTTTTAATTTATTTTTTGAATAGTGGCGATAAGCCGACGCTTGTGATACGAGCATAGAAGCGACAGGCATTGTTATAAATAAAAAAATCATCAACAAAAATTCATGAAAAACAAAATGATGATCTATAAAAATTGAATAAAGAAACGACGCAATAAGAATACTGCCAGCACCCCAACTTGTACTCAAAGAAAGCATATGTAAACGCTTATAAAACGTGGGAAGGCGCACCAATCCTATTGTTCCAATCAATGTGAGACCAGATCCTAATATCAAAAAAAATGTAACAGCAATAGAAACAACAAGCGATACATCCTTCATTCAATAATTTCTCCTCGCATGAGAAATTTTGCCAACGCAATACTTGATACAGGACCCAACAAGCCAATAATAAGTGCTGCAACAAAATAAATAGTTGTTCCTGAACGGATATCGAATGTAAGAAATAAAAGAATAGTGATTATATAAAGAGCATCCAACCCCACAATCCGATCTTGCGCCCGTGGCCCACGAATCAACCGAAATAGTGCAAGAATCATTGCCAAACTTAAAAAAAACTGCGAAAGATAAAGCCCCCAATAAAGGATCACCATACTCATTAAAAAATCTCCAAAAGTAATTGCTCATAGCGTTTTTTGATCAATTTTTGATAATCATATCCATTTTTAAAATTTAAAACATGAAGTAAAAGTTCACTATTTTTTCTATTATAGGCAATCCAAACAGTACCTGGAGTTGCTGAAAGAATACATGCCAAAACAGCTAAAGCTGTACGACTTTCGAGCGAAATGGACACCACAATAAAACCAGACTGATGTTTTCGAGATCTTTTGGTTAAAACGAAGCAAGCCACTGCAATATTTGAAACGATAGAATCGATAAACACACGAAAAGACAACTGAAAAACTGCCCGCCAACTTTTAATGGTTGTCTTTTCCGACTCAAGAAGCCGCATCATCCAGCCCCCAAACAACGCGATGATAACGCCTAAAAGCAATTGGCCGAAACTAAAGCCATTTAAGATCAGCCACATAAAAACAATTGCTACGCTAGAAAAAGGGAAAAAGTAACAATACTTCATTGATTCATCCCCCTATTTTCTAGAGAAAAATCATCCAAAACACTTCCAATATAGTTTTTAGGTTCATACAAAGTTCTGGCCGTTTCCAACATATAACGACTAACAGGACCAGCAACAATTGTAATAAGAAAACACAAAGCAAGGAGAACGGCAACAGAAGCAAATTCAATCACCTGAACCCTTGGAATTCTGCCCTCAAGAGAAATCCAAAAAGTTCGAATCCCCGTTCGTGTCATCGCAATTAAAGCAGCAAAACTAGATATGGTAACAAAAATCATAAAAAGCCAATCATGATAAACGGGCAGAGAGGTAGAAATATTTTCTTTACTATAGTTTAAGAGTGCCACGAACATCATAAATTTAGCAACAAAACCAGAAAAAGGTGGTAGACCAATAATCAAAAGTGCACAAAGCCCAAAACAAGCCCCAAGAATTGCCAAAGTTACCGGCAAATAGGTCCCCACTTCATCTTCTTCATCCTCTTCATCGTCACCATAAACTTCCATTGTAACCGTCAAAACATTGGCTGCCACATCTTGACAACGTTCAACCAACTCCACAACAAGAAAAAAAGCACCAAGTGCCAATGTTGAGGAAACAATATAAAAAAGTGCACCTGCAATCAATGCTGTGTTGCCAATCCCAATCGCTGTCAACAAAGTCCCAGAAGAAACCAAAACACTATAAGCTGCCAAACGTACTAAGACTTGGCTTGCCAACACCCCAATAAAACCAAAAGCCATAGTGGCAAGACCACCGTAAAATAAAACCGTTTGACCAAAATGACTAAAATGTCCACTTTCAGGACCAAACCATAACAATGTTAAACGTAAAATAATATAAATACCAACTTTGCTTAAAAGTGCAAAAGAAGCTCCAACGGGTGCTACTGCTGCACTATACGTTGGCATCAACCAAAAATTCAATGGCCACACTCCTGCTTTAAGCAAGAAAGCAACTCCCAAAAGCGCAGCTCCTATTTCGAATAAAGTCATATCGCTAGAGGCTATATATTTTATTTTTACAGCCAAATCAGCCATATTGAGCGTACCCACGATTCCATAAATGAGCGCCGCGCCAACCAGAAAAAACAACGAAGCAACCAGATTAACCACGACATAATGCAACCCAGCACGCACACGTAACGGACCAGATCCATGCAACACAAGCCCATAAGAGGCTGTTAACATTACTTCGAAAAATACAAATAAATTAAATACATCACCTGTCAAAAAAGCGCCGTTTATTCCAACCATGAAAAATTGCATCAATGACTGAAAATGAGGACCCGCTTTATACCAATGTGCTCGTGCAAAAACCAATGCTGCAGTAGTCAACAGACTAGAAAGTAAAAGCATCATAGCACTTAAGCGATCAAGCACCAAAACAATACCGAAAGGGGAAGGCCAATTACCAAGCCGATAAACATCCAAGGCTGGTGCAACTTCAAGAGCACGCCCCACCAATAAAACAGCAACAACAATTAACAATACAGCGGAAAAAATACTTATAAGTGATTTCAGTTTTGAACGGCGTTCATCATAGAAAAGAAGAAGAGCTCCTGTAATTAACGGCAAAAGAATAGGCAAAATAAGAAGATAATGCACACAAGCTCCCATCACTGTACCTCACGTCCATCAACGTGATCTGAACCTGTTAAACCGCGTGAAACCAACAAGATAACCAAAAATAACGCTGTCGTTGCAAAACTGATCACAATCGCAGTTAAAACCAAAGCCTGAGGAAGAGGATCAACATAATTAGCTGTATTAATCACTGTAGTAGGATCAACAATTGGCGCCGCATTACTGCGCGGTCTACTCATTGCAAATATGAAAAGATTAACACCATGAGATATCAAAGACAAACCAAGAATGATTTGAAAAGTTCTAGGACGTAAAATGAGCCAAATCCCAGATCCAACAAGAACACCGATAGCCAAAGAAAGAATAATTTCCATCAATTTTCCTTCTCTTTCAAAGCGGGTTTTTTACCGATTCGGTAACTACGAATTGACTGATGTGCAAGTGCAATTAAAATGAGAACCGTTGCTCCTAACACAAGAGAAAACACACCAAAATCAAACAAAAAAGCAGATGCTATAGGAATCTTTCCAATTAACGGCACATGAATATATTGAAAAAATGATGTTAAAAAAGGATACCCAAAAAACAAAGCCCCTATTCCCGTTAGAGCCGATAGCAATAAACCGAAACCCATCCAGCGTAAAGGCAAGACTCTCAAATGGTTTTCTACCCAACGAATATCTTGTGCAAGGTATTGCAAAATAAAGCCTATCGCTAAAGTGACTCCACCAACAAATCCCCCTCCTGGAAGATCATGTCCTCGCACGAATAAATAAACAGCAAAAGCGATAATAACCGGAAAAAGCCACCCCATAATAACAGAAGGAATAACGAGATAATTCAACACTGTATCCCCCACATTCCGATCCGGCTGTGCCTTATCAAAAGCTTCCTGAACACGTTGTTGAAACGGTGCATCAATACTTTCAGGAGCAGGGCGGAATCGACGCAAAAGGGCAAAGACAGTCAGTGAAACAGCCCCCAAAACCACAATTTCTCCCATAGTATCAAAACCACGGAAATCAACCAATAACACATTCACAACATTACGACCACCAGCACCAGAATAAGCATTCTTCAGAAAAAAATGAGAAACTGTTGTTCCTTGAGGACGTGTCATCACCGCAAAAGAGAGCCATGCAACACCAGCACCTCCCATAATTGCTATGATGAAATCACGAGCACGACGTACACGCACCCAAAAATGAACAGACGTTGGAGCAGGATTATGCACACGCTTAGGCAACCAACGCAAACCAAGCAATAATAAAACAGCTGTCACGATTTCAACAACCAATTGCGTTATTGCCAAATCGGGCGCAGAAAGCCATAAAAAGGTTGCACAAGTCATTAGTCCTGCTCCCCCCAACAGCATGAGTGAAGCAAGACGGTGAAACTTTGCTTGCCAAGCCACTAAAAGAGCGCACAATCCACCGACTAACCAAAGAGCGAGAAAAGGAATATCAAGTGGAAAAAGTGGTAATCCTCCTGCTGCGATTAAACCATCACACCAAAGCAAAAGACCAACAAAAATAAAACACACACCAAAGATCCAATGCAACTGTATTTGCAAACGGCGTGTTGACAAAACAGATTCCACCGCACGTGCCCATTTCCAAGAAATAATCACAAGAATACGTTCAAAAATACGCGGTCCATTCAAATGACGAAAAAAAGGAGCCCCATCATCACAGGATAAAAAATAACGATGCCCGACAACATAAAGCAATCCGCCCCCTAATAAAGCCACTAAGCTCATCATTAATGGCGTATTAATCCCATGCCAAACAGCTAAGCTATAAGAGATCTTCATTGGTCCTAAAACAGACACAACAGCATTATCTAAAATAGGCCCGATTGTTAAATTAGGAAAAATACCAACTGCCAAACAAATAAACACCAAAAGTTCCATTGGTAAACGCATAAAATGCGGAGGTTCATGCGGAGTTTTGGGTAATTTATCCGGTTTTGGTCCCCAAAAAACACCATGAATAAAGCGTATAGAATAAGTCACACTAAACAAGCTAGCCAGCGTTGCTACATAAGGAGCAATCCAATCAAGCCATGATTCCATATGCGTTTCAACGGCCTCAGCAAAAAACATCTCTTTCGATAAAAAACCATTTAATAAAGGAACACCAGCCATCGCAGCACTTGCCACTAAAGCAAGAGTTGCTGTAACCGGCATAAAGCGATAAAGGCCTGTCAACTTACGCATATCACGTGTTCCGGTTTCATGATCAATAATGCCAGCAGCCATAAATAAAGAAGCTTTAAAAGTAGCATGATTAGCCATATGAAAAATCGCTGCAACACATGCAAGGGGACTCCCAAGGCTTAAAAGCGTGGTAATCAATCCAAGATGACTAATAGTCGAATAAGCAAGCAGTCCTTTCAAATCTTGCTGAAACATAGAACAATAGGCACCTAGAAGAAGTGTCGAAAGTCCTGAAAAGCCAACCAGCAAAAACCAAAGCTCTGTCCCAGAAAGCACAGGCCATAAACGAACCAGCAAAAACAACCCTGCTTTCACCATCGTGGCTGAATGCAAATAAGCCGATACAGGTGTTGGAGCAGCCATCGCGTTGGGTAGCCAAAAATGAAAGGGAAACTGCGCGCTTTTTGTTAATCCTCCCAATAGAATACAAATAAGGACAGGACTATAAAGAGCACTTGACCGGATCACATCTCCAGACTGCAGAACCTTATCCAAATCAAAACTGCCAACAATGTACCCAATCAATAAAACCCCAATAAAAAGGGCAAAACCACCAAAACCTGTAATCATTAAAGCCATACGCGCCCCTTCACGCGCACTAGCATTATGATACCAATAACCAATCAACAAAAAAGAAAAAATACTGGTAAGTTCCCAAAAAACAACCAAAAAAACGAGATTACCTGATAAAACAATCCCTGTCATCGAACCCATAAAGGCCAGAAAAAAGGAAAAAAATCGTGGTACAGAATCCGCCGGATCCATATAATAACGCGCATAAACAACGACAAGCAGCCCAATTCCTGTAATGAGCAAGCAAAAAAGCCACGATAGACCATCTATCCGAAGGACTAAATTCCCTCCCCATTCTGGAAGCCAAGAAATATCCAAACGTATAATATGATTTCCACAAACCGCAGGATAAAGCATGATTGTAAAAAAAAGACTAAAAAGAGCAATGCCTCCAGCAAACCATGCTTCGTTATTTTTCGCTGTCGAATGAAAAAAGCCAATAACAGCGCTTCCACCAAAGGGAAGCAAAACGAGCAATATCAACATTGCTTCCCGTGTTATCATTCTTTCAGCTCCATACTGCCCTTAAATATTTTGTCATTGACAAAACAAAATTTATATTTCCCCCCATTCCACACTTAATGATAATAAGATTTAATAAAACTTAAAAGCATTTAAATTTTTCAACAACAATGCTTGCGTAAAAATACTGCGCACCATACAAGTTTTCTCCTTATTGTAAGAACAATAACGCCCACGACAAGAAGCAATTAAAATTTTATTTAATAATTTCTATCCTTTAAAAAAGTGCGATAAACACTGTTTACGAGGTCCATGAAAAGGCTGGAAACTATTATCATTTTTATTATAAGAGCGATAACGCACACGGCAAGATTCAATATGTTGTTTAAGCATCCATGGCTCTTTTTTTTCTAATTTTTCTGAAGAAGAAGCTAAAAACTCTCTTTTAGTATCTGATACAACTTTTAATGATGCGCCTTTTGTGCTTAAGTGCGGAGATGTAACAAATGCCGCTTCAGGATACCACCAATTATCTTTATACTTAACATAACCACGTCTATAATCATGATACCCCTTAAAACCATTAAGTTCTCTACGCCCAGTAAAAATCAAAGATACCGAATCCTCTTGGACAGAGGCATTAGAAATCAGTTTGGCTTTAGCATCACTCCTATTTTGCACCAAATGAGTAAGAGTGGTTGTTATAATGAAAAAACTGCTAACAAATACAAAAGCTAAAGCATAATATAATTTTTTTTTCATACTCATAACGCAAAACTCAAAATAATAAACGACAGCAGTTACAGAAAGTCTTTCATTGCTAGACAGAAACAGTTTCTTCTCCTAAAATCCTTTTTTCTTGATACATTCTGTTACTCTTTATACTAAACGTTTATCTTGGCAATAAGATCCTTCAAAAAAGAATGAATAAATGATGATAAAAACCCCCTATTATCTTATAGACAAATCGAAACTCATCAAAAATATGCAAACGATTTCTCGCTTACGGGAAATATCCGGAGCAAAAGTTTTGCTTGCTTTGAAATGTTTTGCCACATGGAGTGTTTTTGATTTAATGTCTGAGTTTATGGATGGAACTACATCATCATCCCTTTATGAACTTCATTTAGGAAAAGAAAAGTTTGGCAAAGAAACGCATGCCTATTCAGTTGCTTGGGCCGATCATGAAATTGATGAAGCCTGTGGTTATGCAGATAAAATTATCTTTAACTCAATCCAACAACTTCAACGCTTTTCTAATGCAACAAAAACCATTCAACGAGGTCTAAGATTAAATCCAGGAATTAGTGCATCGAATTTTGATCTTGCCAATCCATCCCGCCCTTTTAGTCGCTTAGGAGAAACAAATCAAAGTGCTATTAAAGAAGTCCTGCCTCTCATCAACGGCTTGATGATCCATAATAATTGTGAAAATGCTGATTTTAATCTTTTTAATCAAATACTTGGGTATATGGAAGAAAAGTTTTCAGAGCTTTTTTCTGCCGTTGACTGGATAAGCCTTGGCGGCGGAATCCATTTTACCGCTGAAAATTATCCTCTAGAAGCTTTCGCAGAACGCTTAAAACACTTTTCCAAAACTCATGATGTTACGCTTTTTCTAGAACCAGGAGAAGCCGCGATTACCAAAAGCACCACCCTAGAAGTCAGCGTTCTTGACACATTATATAATCAAAAGAATCTTGCCATCGTCGACAGCTCAATTGAAGCACATATGCTTGACCTTCTCATTTATCGTGAAAATGCCAAATTAGAACCCAATCAAGGAGAACATGAAATTATGATCTGCGGAAAATCCTGCCTTGCCGGTGATGTTTTTGGAACTTTTCAGTTTCCAAAACCTCTTAAAATAGGGGATAGGCTGTCTTTTCAAGATGCAGCAGGGTATACAATGGTCAAGAAAAACTGGTTTAATGGTGTTACAATGCCTGCTATTGTTCTCAAAGAATGCGATGGCACATTAACACTGCAACGCCAGTTTAGCTATAACGACTATCAGGAAAGTCTTTCATAGAGATAACCATAAAAAACGTCATACAACAGTATTAAAAAGGAGATGAACCTACAATGAAGAAAAATGTTCTCATTATTGGTGCTGGAGGTGTTGCACAAGTTGTGGCGCACAAATGTGCTCAAAACAACGATATTCTTGGTGAAATTCACATTGCTTCACGAACGCTCAAAAAATGTGAAGCCATCATTGTTTCTATTAAAGAAAAAAACGCAATGAAAGAACAAGGTGTCTTCAAAAGCCATACACTCAATGCAATGAATGTAGAAGAAACTGTAAAGCTCATCCAAAAGACCAAATGCGAAATTGTCATTAATGTTGGTTCTGC
This sequence comes from Bartonella sp. AC329YNZD, assembly GCF_042196685.1. Lineage (NCBI taxonomy): Bacteria > Pseudomonadati > Pseudomonadota > Alphaproteobacteria > Hyphomicrobiales > Bartonellaceae > Bartonella > Bartonella sp. AC329YNZD. The sequence continues at coordinate 92,097 of NZ_JBHIQS010000002.1, forward strand.
CTTTCTCAATATGTCTATTCTTTCAGCTTGTATCGAAACCAAATGCGCTTATATCGATACTGCCATCCACGAAGATCCTCTTAAAATTTGTGAGACTCCTCCTTGGTATGGCAATTATGAATGGCCACGGCGTCAAGAATGTGAAAAAGCTGGTATCACCGCTATTTTGGGTGCGGGATTTGATCCCGGTGTCGTTAATGCTTACGCAGTATTAGCCCATAAATGTTATTTTGATAAAATCACAGACATCGATATTATCGATATTAATGCTGGGAATCATGGGCGTTGGTTTGCTACAAATTTTGATCCAGAAATTAACTTCCGTGAATTTACAGGACAAGTATGGTCATGGCAAAATAAAAAATGGACTTCCAATAAAATGTTTGAAGTCAGTCATGAATGGGATCTTCCAGTTGTCGGAAAACAAAAAGCCTATATGACAGGACATGATGAAATTCATTCACTTTCCAAAAATCTTGATGTTCAAAATGTCCGCTTCTGGATGGGATTTAGTGATCGTTATATCACTGTTTTTACCGTTTTGAAAAATCTTGGTCTCTTATCCGAACAGCCCATTAAAACAGCAGAAGGACAAGAAGTCGTTCCTTTAAAAGTTGTAAAAGCTGTCTTACCTGATCCTTCCTCTCTCGCCCCAGATTACACAGGAAAAACCTGTATTGGAGATCTTATTAAAGGTGAAAAAGATGGAAAACCAAAAGAAATTTTTATCTATAACATAGCCGATCATAAACAAGCTTTTCATGAAACTGGGGCACAAGGCATTTCCTATACGGCTGGCGTACCAGCAGCCGCAACAGCTCTTCTTATTGCCACAGGTGAATGGGATGTTAAAACTATGGTCAATGTGGAAGAGTTACCACCCCACCCTTTCCTTAAATATCTTGATCATATGGGGCTTCCCACTTTTATAAGAGAACAACAAGAGGATAAAAAATTACAATTTTAAATTTATCCCTATAGAGTGCATAAACTTAATTTTTCAAGTTATCACAAAACTGCCAAATGAAAACAAATTTAATATTCTTATGAAATTATGTTTTTTCAAAAAAATTTTAGCTATTCGTTATATTTTGGTAGCATTGGAATTTCTTAAAAACATTAAAGAAGATACAGATCATCTTTTTAAGACATAGCAAACCATGATAAAGAAAAATAGAATGGCAAAAAGAACTGATTTAATCACACTCTATGATCTGCCATTGTCATCAAAAAGATAGTGTTATCAACAAAAAGATATAAAAATACCGCTCTTAAAAAAAGAGCGGTATTTTGTAAAATATTTGACATCCATCTTCATCTTAAAGGATGAAAATTTTTAACCGGCGCCAATCATTAAACAATTCAATTCCTCTTAATTTCTCACTTCATATGATTCATCATAATATATAACATTTTGATTTATAATGATACAATTTTCGTTCTTAATTTGAATCATAACGCCGAATACTGTAAGATTTTCTCATCATAAACTCTCTCTTAATTGAATCAATTAAAATCTCTTGTCCGCACATCACAAACAAAGAAAACGTGTAAACAAAAAACGATAAAAGAAAATCTCCTCTTATGAAAACTCTCGAATAATAAAGAGCTTTAGCAATGTTGAGGAATGGAAAAACTTAGGATAGTGTCAGCGTACATTTTTACTAAACGTGAAGATGACGGTGCATAATGAGTTTTATATAGTTCACAAGGAATTTTATAGTTATACTATTCACAAACACCATCGCGAAATAGCCTCTCGGAGCTTTGAAGAGATATTTCCTTAAAACAAAGCGGGCAAATAGGCCTCTACGCTCCATACCTTAGATATTTTATAACACTATAAAAAATACCTCATACGTAAACTTTTACGTAGACCAAATATCACCGCTCTAAACGATAAGATTTTACAGTACACCACGATAATCAATCAAAACAGCACAATCGAGCTCTAAAACAACAACTATTGAGCATATAACATTAAATGGAATCCCTCATTATTGGTTTTATTCCTTCTAAAGTGCTATTGTATGCTTCACAAGCATTTGCTGCCCCCCCTTGCTCTTTTTAAAATGTACCTTTTAAAAGATTTTTAAATATGAAGCGGTTTCGCAAATGTTGCTAAAGCTGCTTCACGCACTGCTTCCGATAAGGTAGGATGTGCATGACAACAGCGCCCTAGATCTTCTGATGAACCACTAAATTCCATTAAAACTGCAATTTCATGGATCATTTCACCAGCACCAAATCCAAGAATATGCCCCCCTAGCACCCGATCTGTTTTTTTATCAGAAAGGATTTTAACAAACCCATCACTCTTTTGCATCGCACGTGCACGACCATTAGCCATAAAAGGAAATTTGCCAACATTATACTCAATACCAGCAGTTTTTAATTCTTCTTCTGTTTTTCCTACACTCGCAATTTCCGGCTGAGTATAAACTACACTAGGAATAACATCAAAATTAACATGTCCTTTTTGACCTGCCAAAATTTCTGCCACAGCAACGCCTTCTTCCTCTGCTTTATGGGCTAACATTGGCCCTTTTACGACATCACCAATCGCATAAACTCCTGGAATATTCGTCTGCCAATGGGCATCAATTTCAACAAAACCACGTTCATCCAACTGAATACCGGCTTCTCTCAAGCCAAGCCCCTCTGTATAAGGAGAACGTCCAGTAGCAATAAGCACAACATCAGCCTCTAAAGTTTCAGCCTCCCCCCCTTTGACGGTTTCAAAGCTCACCTGAGCCGTTGAGCCAGATTGTGTAATGGCTGTTACCTTTGCACCAGTTTTATATTCAATTCCTTGTTTTTCCATTAACTTCTGAAATTGACGAGAAACTTCACCATCCATTGAACCCAAAATTTTATTATGATATTCAATAATGGTCACTTTAGCACCTAAACGGCTCCAAACTGATCCAAGTTCTGAACCAATAACACCAGCACCCACGACAATCATACGCGCAGGTACCTTTTCAAGTGAAAGCGCTCCCGTAGAAGAGACGATAGTCTTTTCATCAATTTTAACATTCACCCCTGGAATGCCCGAACTCTCAGAACCTGTCGCAATAATAATATTTTTTGTTTCAATCGTTTGTTTATTACCATCCTTGGCAACAACTTCCACATGACTCGCACTTAAAATTTTAGCTGTTCCCAAAAAAGTATCAACTTTATTTTTTTTCATCAAAAAAGAAACACCACTTGTATTGGCTGTCACTACAGCTTTCTTATGAACCATCATTTGTTCAAGATTAAGCTTAGGTTTCCCAATAGAAATACCAAGCGTTTCAAAACCATGCTGGGTTTCAGCAAACACTTCTGAAGCATGCAACAATGCTTTAGAAGGAATACAACCAACATTGAGGCATGTTCCCCCTAATGTTGTACGCTTTTCAATAATCGCTACTTTAAGTCCCAATTGCGCCGCCTTTATTGCTGCTACATAACCACCTGGACCCGCTCCGATCACAGCCACATCATAAGACATCCGTTTCTCCTTTCATCCTGAAAACTGTATTTTACAAATCAAGAACAAGGCGTTCCGGATCTTCTAAGCTTTCCTTAACACGCACAAGGAAAGTTACAGCTTCTTGCCCATCCACAATACGGTGATCATAAGAAAGCGCTAAATACATCATGGGTCGGATTACCACTTGGCCCTCAACAACCATTGCTCGCTCTTTAATCGCATGCATTCCCAAAATACCAGATTGTGGTGCATTCAAAATCGGTGTCGACATTAACGACCCATACACACCACCATTGGTAATGGTAAAAGTTCCGCCTTGCATATCAGAAACAGCTAATTTTCCATCACGCGCAAGACGTCCCAAACGGCCAATTTCTTTTTCAATCTCTGCCAATGACATTTGATCTGCATCACGCACCACTGGAACGACAAGCCCTTTATCCGTTCCAACAGCAATTCCAACATTGACATAATTTTTGTAAACAATATCTGTTCCATCAATTTCTGCATTAACAGCAGGAAGTTCTTTCAATGCATGACAAACAGCCTTAGTAAAAAAACCCATAAAACCAAGTTTAACACCATGTTTCTTTTCAAAAAGGTCCTTATAACGCTTGCGCAAATCCATCACCGCTGACATATCAACCTCATTAAATGTGGTTAACATTGCTGCTACATTTTGCGCATCTTTAAGACGGCGCGCAATTGTTTGACGCAATTTCGTCATACGAACCCGCTCTTCACGTATTTCTTGGACGGGAATTACCGAAGAACTCGTCGCAGAAGAAGAAAGTGTAGAGGCGTTTGCTCTTTGTTCTAATCCACCAAGAACATCTTCTTTAAGAATTTGTCCACGTTTTCCAGAACCTGAAATATCGCTTTTTGCAACATTATTTTCAGCCATCAATTTTGCTGCCGAAGGTGAAGGAGGCATAGTACTACTGCTCGAAGCAGGCTTCTCTGATTCAGATGAAGCAACTGGAACAGGTGCAGTAGAAGACGAAAATGATTGGGAGACACCAGCTTCGCCAGCTTCCACCGCTCCTAAAAGAGCATTCACTTCAACCGTATCGCCTTCTTTTGCGATGATTTCAGATAACTTCCCCGCAACAGGAGAAGGAACTTCAACTGTTACCTTATCAGTTTCTAATTCAACCAAAGGCTCATCCATAGCGACAGCTTCGCCAAGTTTTTTAAACCATTTGCCAACCGTTGCTTCAGTAACCGATTCGCCTAAAGTAGGAACACGGATTTCAGTAGTCATAATATTCTTTCCATACATCAGAGTAATAATAAGTTAAGAACCTAACGCGTCTTTAAGAAACGCAGCCAGTTGCTCAAGGTGTTTCACCATCAACCCAGAGGCCGGTGATGCACTCGCAGGACGTCCAGCATAACGAGCACGTGAATATTGCGCATTAATATGTGTCAAAACCCATTCCAAATAAGGCTCAATAAATGACCACGCCCCCATGTTTTTTGGCTCCTCTTGGCACCAAAAAACTTCTGCCTGCAAAAAGCGCGATAACACATTCACCAAAACTTTTGCAGGAAAAGGATAAAGTTGTTCAACACGAAGGAGATAAACATCATCGATACCCTTTTTTTCACGTTCTTCATAAAGGTCGTAATAAACCTTGCCCGTACAAAGAACGATACGACGAATTTTATTATCCTTTTGCAATTTAACGACAGAATCTTTGAGACATTCTGCATCATCAAGCAACACACGACGGAAACTCGTTTCTGATCCCATTTCATCGAGAAAAGAAATAGCCCGCTTATGACGTAAAAGTGATTTTGGTGTCATTAAAATCAAAGGCTTACGGAAATCACGCTTAATTTGCCGACGCAAAATATGAAAATAATTTGCAGGAGTTGTACAATTAGCAACCTGCATATTATCTTCCGCACAAAGTTGAAGAAACCGTTCTAAACGTGCAGAAGAATGCTCCGGTCCTTGCCCTTCAAAACCATGAGGCAATAAGCACACAAGACCAGACATACGAAGCCACTTACGCTCTGCGGATGAAATAAATTGATCAAAAATGACCTGTGCACCATTAGAAAAATCACCAAATTGAGCTTCCCAAAGTGTTAATCCTCGCGGTTCAGCAAGAGAATACCCATATTCAAAACCAAGAACAGCTTCTTCAGAAAGCATAGAATTAACAACTTCATAAAGCGCTTGCCCCTTTTGTAAATGATTCAAAGGAATATAACGCGCTTCATTCTCTTGATCATAAAGAACTGAATGACGTTGTGAAAAAGTTCCACGTTCAACGTCCTCACCAGAAAGACGAACCGGCGCTCCTTCCAAACAAAGTGAACCAAAAGCTAAAGCTTCAGCAGTTGCCCAGTCAATTCCTTCACCGGTTTCAAACATTTTAGTACGGTTGTTTAAAAAACGCTGAATGGTTTTGTGAACATGAAAACCTTCTGGAATTTCGACAAGTTTTTGACCAATTTCCTTTAAAGTTTTTAACTCAACACCCGTTGTTTTGGAATTTTGCTCATCAGCATTACTAAAAGCTTTGATTCCCGTCCAACTTCCATCAAGCCAATCAGCCTTATTAGGCTTATAAGAAACACTTGCTTCAAACTCACCTTCAAGCTTATCGCGCCATAATTTTTTTTGTTGTTCAATTTCTTCTGAAGTAACTATTCCTTCTGCAATCAATTGGTCACCATAAAGCTGAAGGGTTGTTTTATGATTACGAATTGCCTTATACATAAGTGGCTGCGTAAAGGAAGGTTCATCACCTTCATTATGCCCATAACGGCGATAACAAAACATATCAATGACCACCGATTTATGGAAAATTTGACGAAATTCTGTTGCTACTTTAGCAACAAAAACAACTGCCTCAGGATCATCACCATTCACATGAAAAATTGGTGCGTCAATCATTTTTGCGACATCTGATGGATAAGGCGAAGAACGTGAAAAACGTGGGGATGTTGTAAAACCAATCTGGTTATTGATAATAACATGAAGTGAGCCCGCAACACGATAACCTTTAAGACCTGAAAGACCAAAAGTTTCTTGGATAACGCCTTGTCCTGCAAAAGCAGCATCACCATGAATAAGCAATGGCATCACTTTTGAACGCTCACTTAATGGGAGTAAATCAGTATGCGCAGGTCCCATAAGCTGATCTTGTTTAGCACGTGCTTTTCCCATAACAACCGGATCAACAATCTCAAGATGAGATGGATTGGCCAACAGCGATAAATGAACTTTTTTACCATCAAAGTCCAGATCAGCGGTAGTTCCCAAATGATATTTGACATCACCGGATCCCTCCACATCATCAGGCTTGTAAGATCCCCCTTTGAATTCATGAAAAATAGCCCTATGCGGTTTGGCAAGAACTTGTGAAAGAACATTTAAACGACCACGATGTGCCATTCCTAAAATAACTTCCCTAACCCCCAAAGCACTACCACATTTGATAATCTGTTCAAGAGCGGGAATCAGCGCCTCACCACCATCTAGTCCAAAACGCTTTGTACCTTTATATTTAGTATCTAAAAACTGTTCGAATCCCTCTGCCTGAATAAGCTTATTCAGAATAGCCTTCTTGTCTTGTTGTGTGAAAGCAATTTTATTATCTCGCCCTTCAATGCGCTCTTGAAGCCATGCTTTCTGAACCGGATCAGAAACATGCATATATTCCACACCGATTGTTGAACAATAGGTACGATTGAGGATCTCAAGCATTTGCGGAATAGTTGCATATTCCAACCCTAAAACATTATCAATAAAAATGGGACGCTCGTAATCAGCTGGAGTAAAGCCATAAGCCTCAGGAGAAAGTTCCTTATAATCTTCCAATTTTTCTGCCAATTGAAGAGGATCAAGCCGCGCACGAAGATGCCCTCGTGCTCGAAACGCACGAATCATCATAATTGCATGAACAGAATCACGTGTTGCACGAATAATATCTTGTTCACTGGAAGTTTTTCCCTTTTGCGCAGCCCCTGTTATTGCTCTTTCCTTTAATTTATCGCCAAGATATTTTTCAAGAGAAGACCAATCACCATCAAGAGCGGAAACTAACTCCCCACTCGCCTTTAGTGGCCAATGATCACGTTGCCATGTCGCTCCTTCAGCATTTTTGAGAACATCTTCTTTGTTATCATGAAGGCCTTCAAAAAAAGCACGCCACTGTGAATCAACACTGGTGTGATCTTTTTCATATTGAGCATAAAGTTGATCTATATAATCCGCATTCCCACCATAAAGAAATGACGTCTGTGCAAAAAGACTATTTATCTCATCCTGCCTTGCCATATACCTCTCCGGAACACTTATTCCGTCTCCTTATATCTTTTTTCGACCTTTCAATGCTCACAAAGCAAGCGACGCTTTGAACATTCAAAAAAGTTTTACCTTTTTATACTCAAGTTTTTTCACCTGAATTAAGAATATATTCTTATTCAGGTGAAATTTTCTTTTAGCCTTTCAAAACTGACATCAAAGTCTTACCTATCTGTGATGGTGAAGGAGAAACACGAATCCCTGCGGATTCCATTGCCGCAATTTTATCTTCTGCTCCACCTTTACCACCAGAAATAACAGCGCCAGCATGTCCCATTGTACGTCCTGGAGGAGCCGTACGACCAGCAATAAAGCCAACAACTGGCTTTTTACGCCCTTTTCTTGCTTCATCCTGCAAAAACTGTGCGGCCTCTTCTTCAGCAGAACCACCAATTTCACCAATCATAACAATAGACTGGGTTTCATCATCCGCTAAAAACATTTCCAACACATCAATAAATTCAGTACCCTTAACAGGATCACCACCAATTCCTATAGCTGTCGTTTGTCCGAGACCTTCCTGACTCGTTTGAAAAACGGCTTCATAAGTCAAAGTTCCCGACCGTGAGACAACCCCAACAGAACCTTTTCTAAAAATAGAACCAGGCATAATACCGATTTTACATTCGTTTGGCGTGAGAATACCAGGACAATTAGGACCAATAAGACGAGATTTTGAGTTTTCTAATCGCGCCTTTACTTTCACCATATCTATAACAGGAATACCTTCCGTAATACAGATAATTAAACGAACTTCAGCTTCAATAGCTTCTATAATAGCTGCCGCAGCCCCTGCAGGAGGAACATAAATAACGGAAGCATCCGCGCCTGTTTTTTCTTTTGCTTCTGCAACATTAGCAAAGATAGGAAGAGTTTCGCCTTTTGAACCTTCCCATGTTTCTCCACCCTTTTTAGGATTAACGCCACCAACCATTTGCGTGCCATGATAAGCAAGCGCCTGTTCTGTATGAAATGTTCCTGTTTTTCCTGTAAGCCCTTGAACGAGAACTTTCGTCTCTTTATCCACCAGAATCGACATAACTTACGCTCCCTTCACGGCTGCAACAATTTTTTGAGCAGCATCATCTAAATCATCAGCAGGAATAACATTCAAACCACTCTCATTGATAATCGCTTTTCCCTGCTCAACATTAGTGCCTTCAAGACGAACAACCAAGGGAACCTTTAAACCAACCTCACGAACAGCAGCAACCACACCTTCAGCAATGACATCACAACGCATAATACCACCAAAAATGTTAACCAAAATGCCCTTAACATTTGGATCGGCCGTAATAATCTTAAAAGCAGCTGTCACTTTTTCTTTTGATGCTCCACCACCAACATCCAAAAAATTCGCCGGCTCTGCTCCATAAAGCTTAATGATATCCATTGTTGCCATAGCAAGACCAGCGCCATTGACCATACAACCAATTGTACCCTCAAGAGCAACATAAGCAAGATCATGCTTTGAAGCTTCGATTTCTTTTGGATCTTCTTCTGAAAGATCGCGCAATTCTAAAATATCTGGATGACGAAACAGAGCATTATTATCAAAAGAAACTTTCGCATCAAGAACGCGCAAGCGACCATCTTTCATCACAATAAGCGGATTGATTTCTAAAAGGCTCATATCTTTTTCACAAAATGCCTGATAGAGAATCGGAAAAAGCTTTTCACCATCTTCCCGTGCACTATCGCGCAATTCCAATGCATCACAAAGCCTTGCACAATCATCAGAAGTAACACCCTCTACAGCATCAATAGGCAGCGTGAATATTTTTTCTGGTGTCTCTTCAGCAACTGTTTCAATATCCATTCCACCTTCTGTTGAAACAACAAAAGCAATCCGACCAACGCTACGATCAACCAAAAGTGAAAGATAAAGCTCCCATTCAATATCGGCACCATCTTCAATATAAAGGCGATTGACCTGCTTACCCTCTGGACCAGTTTGTTTGGTTACCAACGTTTTCCCAAGCATTTCTTGAACATTTGCAACAACTTCTTCAACAGATTGTGCAAGCCGAACACCACCCTTTGCATCAGAACCAAGTTCTTTAAACTTACCCTTACCACGACCACCAGCGTGTATCTGACTTTTAACCACATAGAGAGGTCCGGGTAATTTTTTTGCCCATTTTTCAGCTTGCTCTACAGAATAAATAGCAACACCATTTGCAATTGGTGCTCCATATTCATGAAGCAGACGTTTGGCCTGATACTCATGGATATTCATGCATTTGTCCTTTTCTTTTATGGATTATTATTAATCCTAAAGTTATAATATTCTAAATACTTTAATTTAATGAACAAAATCCTGTTCAATTTACTTGAGACTAGGCACAAGAGCAATACAAGCTTCACAAAGCTTTTTAACCGCATTTACTGAATAATCAAAAGCATCTCTTTCCTCTTTATCAAGATCAATTTCAATGACCCGTTCAACACCACCCGCACCAAGTACAACAGGAACACCAACGTATGTATCGTTAACCCCATATTCCCCTGAAAGATAGGCTGCAACAGGCACAACACGCTTAGTATCCTTTAAATAGGCTTCAGCCATACAAACAGCAGAAGCTGCTGGTGCATAATAAGCAGAACCTGTTTTTAACAAACTAACAACCTCTGCACCACCATCACGGGTACGTTGAATAATTTGATCAATTCTCTCCTGTGTTGTCCAACCCATTTTAACAAGATCAGGCAAAGAAATACCACCAACTGTTGAATAACGCACCAAGGGCACCATTGAATCACCATGCCCACCTAAAACAAAAGCTGTCACATCTTTGACAGAGACTTTAAATTCTTCAGATAAAAAGTAACGAAAACGCGCTGAATCCAGAATACCAGCCATACCAACCACTTTATGCACCGGAAGACCTGAAAATTTCTGCAATACCCATACCATTACATCAAGGGGATTTGTAACACAAATAACAAAAGCTGAAGGTGCATATTTTTTAATTCCAGCACCAACTTGTTCCATAACTTTTAGATTAACACCCAAAAGATCATCACGGCTCATACCAGGTTTCCGCGCAACCCCTGCTGTTACAATAACAACATCAACCCCTTCAATTGCATCATAAGCATTTGCCCCTTTTAAATGAACATCGAAACCATCAACAGGTGAAGACTCAGCAATATCAAGAGCTTTACCCTGTGGTACACCTTCTGCAATATCAAATAAGATAACATCACCAAGCTCTTTAAGCCCAATAATATGTGCCAAAGTACCACCAATCATACCTGAACCAATGAGAGCTATTTTTTTTCGTGCCATTTTATTTTTTCCTAACTTTTAGACAATTCAGCGCACACTCATTTGCGTCCGTATACTGAATATTTTTGACTTCAACCATATTTAAACAATATCATAAAAAGGAGTAAAGAAATGAAATTTACAAATTTCTCTCTTCACAAAAACAATAACCCTCCGCACAAACAACTATTAGAAAATTATCATGATGTATCGATAAAGTGAATTTTAAAAAAATACAACAGAATTATTGCATATCTTTAATTTCAAAGAGTTATTATTTTTACAGTTTACGTAAAGGTAATAGTATAATCAACGCTTCTTCTTCAAAAGAAAATGTTCTTCCCAAAGTTTCAAATAATCGTGACTTTGCATTTCAAAAAGACGTGACTGTGTTCTTTGAAACTCAAATGTTTCCGTAATCTGTGCATGCCCCTTATACAAATGCTCCACATCTGCTGCTGCAGACATAAATAATCGTATGTGGCGCTCATAAAGAATATCAATAAGCAAAATAAACCGTTTTGTTTCATTGCGACATGTATCATCCATAACCGGTACATTATCGATAAAAATCGTATGGTAACGCTCGCCTAATATCAAATACTCAGCTGCTGCCAAAGGCTGTACACACAAATCTCGATAATCAAAGCGCGCACATCCTGCACCAAAACGCGGAATAGGAATAAGGCGCCCCTTTATAGAAAGCCCATCAGATATCTCCTTATTTCCTTGCAATACAAGTGTCCATGCTTTATCCATGCATTCATCTGCTTTTTTCCCTAAAGGTGTTACATACACGGGCTGTAGATTTGATTTTTCAAGACGATAATCTGTTTTTGCATCAAGATTAACAACACGAACATATGCTTTCAAAACTTGAATAAAAGGCAAAAAGAGTTCGCGATTTAAACCGTTATAATAAAGGTTATCGGGCGCCACATTTGAAGTTGCAATAAAGAAAATTCCTTTATCAAATAAAGCAGAAATAAGCCGCCCCAACACCATAGCATCAGCGATATCTGTTACACTAAATTCATCAAAACAAAGCACCTTTGCTTCTCGTGCAAGATCTTCAGCAACAGCTAAAATAGGATTATCCTGTTTAGATTTTGTACGCCCAGATGCTTGACGATACAAATTAATGCGCTCATGCACATCAGCCATAAAGTCATTAAAATGGGCGCGCTTTTTATGACCTTTCGGCAAACAAGAAAAGAACAAATCCATCAACATGGTTTTGCCCCGCCCTACTTCACCATAAATATACAGCCCCTGAAAAGATCCATTTTCAGCCCCTTGTTTTGCAACACGAGCAATATTTTGTTTTTTCCTTTTAAGTATTCTTTTTAAAAAAGACAAAAATACCAAAAACCACGGACGAGAAGCATTTTGTTCCTCAATTTTTTTTAATAAATGATCAAAATGCTCTGTTACAACTAATTGAGCTGGATCAAAACAAACTTCTCCTTCAGAGACCAACTCCTTATAGCGTGTTGAAACAAGAATCATCCAAACAACCTTTTTCAAACCGTTCTCAATGAAAAATACAAATTCTTTTCACGAATCTGTTTCTATAACTTACTTTTTCATAAACGGTCAAAAATGATCTAACGGCTTAAAACAACATGACGATCGTCAAGTGTACGTCCCTCAAAACGATCAACACTTGAAGAATAAAGAGCAACGATAACACGTCCAGAGTTATTATAAAAATATAATTTCTTTCCTTTAACCGCCCACGATCTTACTTGAGAAACAATTCCTGGACAGTGTAAAGGACCAGCACGGTACCCTTGTCCAAACTTTGTTTGTGGCGTTGCAATTCGGCAAACTTTACCCCCCATAGAAAGACTCCATACCCCCGCAATACTTGCAGGAAATAAATCAGTGGCATTGCTTGGCAATTCGAGACTAACCATTCGTCCATCACTCTGAGAATCTCCTTTTTCATACATCGGAGTGTTTGCATCTTCAGATATCGACGAAGAAGCAGACGACAGATCAGACGCTTCCAATATTGTCGTTTGTTGAGATGGATAAAAAACTTCTAATGCGTTACTATTGTCATTACTACCAAACCGCGCTGTTGAACATCCCTCTAAAAGCATTACAGTTGATAGTGCAACGAAAAACGAAACTTTTGAAAACACCATGTCTGTACTCTCTCCCACGACAATAAATAAGTTCACAAAAAAATTAAGCGAATATTTGTTATAATTACAAAGATAAATTAACAAATTAAAAAAAACAGGTTAAAATCACTTATTTTTAAAAGAAATAATTTATGTACCCAATTTTATATTTATTAAACACTAGAAATTTATAATATTTTCAGTCATATATCCCTTAATAAGTAATCATTAGAAATAGAGAAGTTTCATGAAAACGCCATTTAGCAAAATGGACGGTCTTGGAAATCAAATTATTGTTGCGGATATGCGTGAAAGCGCACATGCTTTTACACCACAAGCAATCCTTGCTTTATCGGTAGATCCCGAAATGCATTTTGATCAAATCATGGCTATCCACACACCAACCCAGAAAAAAGCCGACTTCCGCATCGAAATATGGAATTCTGATGGTTCAAAAGCTAAAGCTTGTGGCAATGGTACCCGCTGTGTTATTGCATGGCTCACAGACCATAATTTTGGTGAAAGTTTTCGTTTAGAAACTCCCGCTGGAGTTATTGAAGGAAAATACCAAACCGATAATCTCATTTCTGTTGATATGGGATGCCCAAATTTCAATGCAAAAGAGATGCCTGTTTCACGTGAAATAGTTGATACCAATCACGTAGAAATTATGGCTGGTCCCCTAAAAGACGCTTGTCTCATATCCATTGGCAATCTCCATGCTATCTTTTTTATTGAAAATGATATTCAACATTTTCCTTTAGAAAAATATGGACCAAAACTTGAACATGACCCCCTGTTTCCAGAACGGTGTAATATTTCCATTGCTTGCATAACGTCAAAGAAAAGTCTAAATTTACGCACATGGGAGAGAGGGGTAGGATTAACACAAGCATGTGGGAGTGCTGCTTGTGCAAGTGCAGTAGCTGCTTATCGTCGTGGATTTACAGAGCGCCATGTTGATGTGAATTTACCAAAGGGAGCTCTTAATATTTTTTACCGAGAAGACGATCATATTATCATGACAGGACCAATAAAATATCAATTTAGTGGTTTTTTAAGCCCTTTAACAGGGTGCTACAAAAAGGATCACTCCTGATGGCAGTAGAAATTGTAACTTTTGGTTGTCGACTCAATAGCTACGAATCGGAAATAATTCGCAAAGAAAGCACTTCTTCAGGGCTAGACCAGCTTAAAGATGGTGCTATTATTTTTAATACCTGCGCTGTCACTGCCGAAGCCGTACGACAAGCAAAACAAGCTATCCGCAAAGCGCGACGTGAAAATCCTCATGCGCGCATCATTGTAACAGGATGTGCAGCCCAAACAGAAGCACAAAATTTTGCCTCAATGACAGAAGTGGATCTCGTTTTAGGAAACGAAGATAAACTTCACGCCCATTCTTATCGTCAACTTCCTGATTTTGGTATTAACCATACCGAAAAGGTGCGTATCAATGATATCATGGAAGTGAAAAAAATTGCTCCACATATGGTTAGTGCAATGCAAGAACGTACCCGCGCTTTTGTACAGGTACAAAACGGATGTGATCACCGCTGTACATTTTGCATTATTCCTTATGGACGTGGACCATCTCGTTCAGTTCCCATGGGTGCTGTCATAGAACAAATTAAAAAGCTGACAGATGTGGGTATTCAAGAAGTGGTCCTTACAGGTGTTGACCTTACAAGTTATGGCCACGATCTTCCTGGAAAAGCTACTCTAGGAAAATTAACTTCAGCTATTTTGCATCATATTCCTGACTTAGCGCGATTACGCCTCTCATCTATTGACTCTATTGAAGCAGATGAAGAACTCATAAATCTTTTAGCCTATGAAAAAAGAATCATGCCCCATTTGCATTTATCTTTGCAAGCAGGTGATAATATGATTTTAAAACGGATGAAACGACGGCATTTGCGTGAACATGCCATTCAATTTTGCCAAGAATTGCATGCCAAACGTCCTACAATGGTTTATGGTGCCGACTTAATTGCTGGTTTTCCTACCGAAACAGAAGAGATGTTTCAAAACAGTCTTGCTTTGATTAAAGAGTGTAATTTAACCCACCTACATGTCTTTCCCTTTAGTCCAAGAGAAGGAACACCTGCCGCACGTATGCCACAAATCAACCGTAGAATAGTGAAAATGCGTGCTGAAAGACTACGTAAAGCAGGTGAGGAAGCTTACCAAAAGCATCTTGCTCATTTAAAAAACAGTCAACAAACAATTCTCGTTGAAAGAGATGAAATCGGACGAACGGAAGATTATACTCTTGTACAAATTAAAGGTGTAAAAGCAGGAACAATTGTTCAAGCCCTTATCGTTGACCATGATGGCGATAAATTAATTGCTGTCCTTCCAAAATTAAACGCTGCTTGAACAGGAAATTTCTTATGACAAAATCTTTTATAAAAAAAATATTTTCTTTTAACAAATCTAAAGAGCAGGAAATGGAACAAATTTCTATTCCTGATAAAAGTGATATCATAGAAAAAAAGAAGGACAAAAATGAAAGAACAAAAAATAAAAAGTCAACACCTACAAAGTGTGATGAAAAATCTCCACCTTTAGAATCTCATTCTGATAAAGCTTCCCTTTCTGTTAAAATTCCCCCTTATGGAAAAATTATTGTCACAAACACCATCCGTGAAAAAAAGGATGAAGAAATTTTGTCTGAATCCTTTGTTGAACAAAAAAAGACAGCGTGGTTTGGACACCTTAAAAAAGGTCTATCGCTTTCTTCACAACGCCTAAGCGGATCAATTAGTGACCTCTTTGTTAAAAGAAAACTTGATGAAGCTACACTGCAAGAGCTCGAAGATATTCTGATTCAAGCTGACCTCGGTGTAGAAACGGCAACGCGCATCACGAATACTTTAGCTTCCAGTCGTTATGGAAAAGACCTCTCTCCAGATGACATTCATACTATTGTAGCTGATGAGATCAAAAAAGTTCTGGAACCTGTTGCAATACCATTAGAACTTGATCTCAGCCATAAGCCTCATGTTATTTTGCTAGTAGGTGTAAATGGCACTGGAAAAACGACAACTATTGGAAAACTTGCAGCCAAATTAACAGCAGGGGGATTAAAAGTTATGCTTGCAGCCGGTGACACTTTCCGAGCCGCAGCTATTGAGCAACTGCATATTTGGGGTGAACGTACTGATTCTCCTGTTATTTCTACAAAATTAGGTGCAGATGCTGCAAGTTTAGCCTTTGATGCTTTTGAGAAAGCAAAAAAAGCAAACAGTGATGTATTAATTATTGATACAGCAGGACGTTTACAAAATAAATCTGAATTGATGGATGAGTTAGCAAAAATTATTCGTGTTTTAAGAAAACACACCCCCCAAGCGCCCCATACAATCCTTCAAACACTTGATGCAACGACCGGACAAAATGCACTCAACCAAGTGGACATTTTCCGTGATATTGCTGGTGTTAATGGTTTGGTCATGACAAAGCTGGATGGAACAGCACGAGGAGGAATTCTTGTCGCTATCGCAGCAAAATATAAATTACCCGTTTATTTTATCGGTATAGGAGAGAATATTGAAGACCTTCAACCCTTTTCTGCTTCTGACTTTGCCGAAACTATTGCAGGAAAACATGTATGAAACAGCCTTTATCTAACCCTAATTCACATAATAATTCTGAAAAAAATGTGAATAACAATAAAAAAACGCCCCTTTCACCAACACTTAAGTTTCTTTTAGAAATGGGACCATTGGTCGCCTTCTTTTTTGCTAATTATAAAGGAGAATGGTTGATAAAAAACATTGAATTTTTTCAAAATTTTAGCAAGCCTATTTTCCCTGCAACAGCTATTTTTATGGTAGCAATTATTATTTCTCTAAGCTTATCATGGATCCTTGCAAAACAAATTCCTATTATGCCTCTTATTTCGGGAATATTTGTTTTAGTTTTTGGTTTTTTAACTCTCTGGCTTCATAATGAAACTTTCATAAAAATGAAACCAACAATCATTAATAGCTTATTTGCTTTGATACTTTTTGGTGGAATGTTTTTTAAAAAACCGCTTTTGCGTTATGCTCTTGATTCTACCTTAAAACTTGATGATTTAGGCTGGCAAAAATTGACCTATCGTTGGGCGTTTTTTTTCATTTTTCTTGCTCTTTTGAATGAAATTATTTGGCGCAATTTTAGCGATAATTTTTGGACGAGTTTCAAAGTTTTTGGCGTCATGCCTATAACAGTCCTTTTCATGCTTACCCAAATGCCTATCATTATAAAACATTCAAAAGGACTTTTTACAGAAGAGGACAAATCTGATTCTTAAAAAACTTACCATCACAAATTATTTTATAGATTCATTGCGAAACACTGTTCAGGAGAAAAAACATGCTGATTGAACAGTTTATCTGTCGAGAAGATAATTTTGGTGTGCTCATTCATGATGAAAAAAGTGGTATGACAGCCGCAATAGATGCTCCAGAAAGCAAAGCGATTCATAACGCTTTAAAGCGCCGTAATTGGACACTTAACACTATTTTTGTGACTCACCATCATCACGACCATGTAGAAGCCCTAGCAGAATTAAAACAAGTTTACAATGCTATAATTATTGGACCAGAAGCAGAAAAAGAAAAGATTCATCATCTTGATCAAACACTTCACCATGATGAGAAACTTTTTTTTGGTTCTCACACACTTTTAGCTCTATCAACACCTGGCCATACGCTAGGAGCGCTATCTTACTATTTTTCTGAAAAAAAATTACTGTTTGCTGGAGACACACTTTTTTCACTTGGTTGTGGACGTCTTTTTGAAGGAACAGCTGCACAAATGCTAAATTCTTTAAAAAAACTTCGTAAACTCCCCGATGAAACACTCCTCTATTGTGGACATGAGTACACAAAAAATAACGCTCTTTTCGCGCTAACAATTGACCCACATAATAAAAAACTCCAGCAAAGAGTAGAAGATGTTTTTTTACTGCGCGCAAAAAATGCCATGACTCTTCCTGTCACTTTAGGGCAAGAAAAAACAACAAATCCCTTTCTCCGCTGGGATGATAGTGTGTTGCGAAGAAACCTTGTAATGGAAGAAGAAACAGATGAAGAAGTCTTTGCTGAAATTCGAAGAAGAAAGGATAATTTTTAATCATGCTTAAGTTCGTATTACGTTTGTTCCTCCTTTTTCTTTTCGTGATACATATTCAACTAACAAGGGCAGAGGAAAAGGAAACAGATAATTCTTCTCTTATATCATCTCTCATCGCAAATTATCCCTTAACAGAAGATTTTTTTTTAAAGCTGGAAAAAATTGAAAAAGAATGTAAAAATTTACTTCCAGAAACAAAAAATAATCTTATAAGTTATGATTCTAGTATCCATTCTAGTATTGAAAATTACACTACCTATATTTCTAGTAAACCAAAACTTGTAAATATTTTAAAAGAAAATAATATAACACCGAAAGATTTTGCTTCAGGAACCTTAGCTCTTAAAGAAATATCAACGCTTCTCATATTTGTACCTGAAAAGGAATATTCTACTGAGAAAAATACTATATTTCTAAACAATCTTGAATTTGTTAAAAAACATTTTTTTAAAGCGACAATTCTTTTAGATAGCTGTGAAAAACTCATTTTGAGCAACTAATCAGCTATGAGACATTAAAAAATATCATCCCATTAATCTAATAAAAAAGTCCGTGCATTAAAAAATCACCGTGTTTTTATCATTCCTAATAATTGTGTTTATTTCGATTACATTTAACAAATGTTTTTCTAAAAATAAAGAATAACAGACGAAAAAATATTTATTGAAATTCAAAAAAGAAAGGATAATTTTAGTCATGTTTAAACTTCTATTGTGCTTTTTCTTCATTTTTCCTTTTGCATCATACGCTCAAGAAAAAAAACAAGAAATAGATGAGCTTTCTTTTATATCGCCTTTCATTGCAAATTATCCCTTAACAGAAGATCTTCTTTTAAAGCTGGAAAAAATCAAAATAGAATGTAAAAATTTATATTCAAAACCAGAACAAACGAATAAAAAAAGTGATTTAAATACTTATAATGATAATATTGAAAAATACGCTGCCTATATTTCTAATAATCCAAAACTTGTGAATATTTTAAAAGAAAATAATATAACACCGAAAGATTTTGTTGTTGCTCACCTAGCACTTCAAGCGACATTGTATGTACTTACTAATGAAGAAAATTCTACTTATGAAAAAAACTTTTTACCTTCAAGCAATATAGAATTTGCTAAAGAGCATATGTATAGAATAATAAAAATTTTAAAAGATAACTGTTAAAAAACATTTTTAGAACAATTGATTAACTTTGTAAACGCCGACAAATTTCATCTAATTGTTCTAATGAAGAGTAATGTATTTTTAAATCTCCACCTTTTTTACCATGTTGAATAATAACTTTCATTCCTATCACATCTGCAAGTAATTTTTCTAAAGATTTTGTTTCAGCATCTTTCTCCGAATTGGTACGTTTTTTAGTTTTAGGATTAGCTTGCTCATATGCAAGTATTTCTGTTTGACGTACAGAAAGCCCTTCACGAATAATTTTCTCAGCTAAATATTGTGGATTATCAACGGTTATAAGACAACGTGCATGACCTGCGGAAAGTTGTCCATCAGTTAAGAATTGTTGTACTTTTTCTGGAAGTTTTAACAAACGAAGCGTATTTGCAACATGACTACGACTTTTTCCTATAACTTGCGCTAAATCTACTTGCGTATAATCATGTTCATTTAGAAGCATCTCATATCCCTTTGCTTCTTCGATAGGATTAAGATCTGCACGTTGAACATTTTCAATAATTGCCAATTCCAAAGCCGTTTTATCATCTACATCGCGAATAATAACTGGCAATTGGTTTAAATTTGCACGTTGTGCTGCACGCCAGCGCCGTTCACCAGCAATCAATTCAAACCGATGAGGATGATCTCTTAAAGGCCTTACAATAATCGGTTGAACCACACCGTGTTGACGAATTGATTGTGTCAAATTATCAAGCTCTGTTTCAGTAAAATGACGCCGAGGATTATGAGGATTACATGAAATAGATTCAATTGGAATAAATTGCTCAGAAAGACTACCGGATTCATTTAATTTATCAAAGCTTGATGAACGTGCAATATTATTGTTTAAATTGATATCTCCAATCAATGCCGCTAATCCACGTCCTAGTCTTTTTTTTGAGAGATCATCATTCATAATTTTTCTCTTTGAATTTTTAGATTATTTTTTTATATTTCTAAGCAGCAGCGCGTGCTTGTTTTTCACGTTGAATCACTTCTGATGCTAGACGCAAATAAGCTTGACTTCCAGCACATTTGAGATCGTAAAGCAATACAGGTTTACCAAAAGAGGGCGCTTCTGATACTCTTACATTTCGTGGAATAACAGTACGATAAACTTTATCTCCCATAAAAGAGCGTACATCTTCAACAACTTGATTTGAAAGATTATTACGTCCATCATACATTGTTAGAACAATACCTTGGATCTCTAAAGATGGATTAAGTACGGATCGCACTTGTTTTACTGTTTCAAGTAATTGACTTAAACCTTCAAGTGCTAAAAATTCACACTGCATAGGCACTAAAACAGAATCCGCAGCCCCCATAGCATTAAGTGTTAAAAGATTAAGGGAAGGAGGACAATCAATTAAAACATAATTGAATTTTTTTTCCATTTCCGGATCATCATAGAGAGCTTTACGTAAGCGTTGTATGCGATCTTTTGATGAAGAAATTTCCATTTCCACTCCTAAGAGATCAAGTGTAGAGGGAACTATATAAAGATTGGGTACGGCTGTTTTTAAAGCCGCCTGTGTAATTGAAACGCCCGAAACCAAAACATCATAAGAAGATAAAGGACGGCTATTACGATCAATCCCTAAACCTGTACTAGCATTACCTTGTGGATCAACATCCATAATAAGGACATTTTCACCAATAGCCGCTAAAGCTGTAGCAAGATTAATTGCTGTGGTTGTTTTTCCGACTCCACCCTTTTGGTTTGCAATAGCGATAATTCGTGTTTCGCTCATTTTGCTCTACCCTCTATATGATCGAATATGAGAAATTTCCAAAATAACAGAATTTTCATCAACTTTACTTTTATGTTTTAACAGATCAAAGTGCCAATTGGCAGAGGCATTTTTTATTTCTGTAGCGTAATCCCGACCTTTTTGCAAAAGAGCTATTGTTTTTTCTGTTAATAAAGGAAAAATGAGTTGTAAAAGAGTATCAAGCGGCGCTAATCCTCGTGCCGTTATAATATCAGATATGGGAATTTTTTGATATATATCTTCAATTCTAGCGTGATAAACCGTTGCTGGAAGATTAAGTTGAGCAATAACTGTTCGCAAAAAAGCAACTTTTTTCCCATTACTTTCAACAAGATTAATATGTCCTGCTTTTTTTTCTTTCAAAAAGATAGCAATCACAATTGCAGGAAAACCTCCTCCTGATCCTAAATCACACCAATGTAAAGAATGAGCATATAAAGGAAAAATTTGTGCTGAATCTAAAATATGTCGTGTCCATAGATCTGGTATAGTTGTAGCAGATATCAAATTAATATGTGCATTCCATTGAAGTATTAAAGACTCAAACTGCATTAAATTTTCCATCGTTTCACGTGAAACAGAAGGAATAATATTTAATAATTGTTGATATTTTTTTTCTGTAGAAAAATCCATTAAGCTGTTTTAGCCTTTTCACGCCGTTGACGTTGAATATATGTAATAATAAGTGATAATGCGGCAGGAGTCATGCCATCAATTTTTTGTGCATCAGCAATTGAACGAGGCGATACTTCTTGAATTTTTGATTTAAGTTCATTTGAAAGACCTGAAATTGCCTCAATATTAAGAGAAGAAGGAATTTCTAAACGTTCATCTCTTTGAAGAGAGGCAATATCTTGTGCTTGTTTATCTAAATAAACCGCATATTGTGCTTCAATTTCTAAAGCTTCAACTGTTTTAGAATCAATTTCTTGTAATTGTGGCCATAAATGTGAAAGACGCTCTACAGTCATATGAGGATATGCAAGAAAATCATAAGCCGAACGCCGAATCCCATCATGGTTAACGTGTAATCCATGAGCAGAAGCTTCATTAGGTGTTAAAAAGAGATTTTGACATATCGATCGTGCTTGATCAAGCCGTTGTTGCTTTTTCTGATAATAATCCCAACGTACTTTACTCACAATACCCCATTCTTTTGCCAAAGGTGTTAAACGCGTATCAGCATTATCAGATCTTAAAGATAAACGAAATTCAGCACGTGATGTAAACATTCTATAAGGTTCACAAACACCACGTGAAACCAAATCATCAACCATAACACCAATATAAGCAGTAGAACGACTTATAAGTATTTCATCTAATTTACCTACCTTGCATGCAGCATTTAATCCAGCTAAAAGACCTTGTGCTGCCGCTTCCTCGTATCCTGTTGTGCCATTAATTTGGCCCGCTAAAAACAAACCTGGTAAAGAGCGTACTTCCAAACTTTTCGTTAATTGTTGAGGATTAACAAAATCATATTCAATAGCATAGCCAGGTTGCAAAACTGTAGCATTTTCCAATCCTTCAATGGTTTTCAATAAAGAAATTTGTACATCTTCAGGAAGAGACGTAGAAAGACCATTTGGATAAACAGTATCATCATTTAATCCTTCTGGTTCTAGAAAAATCTGATGTCCATCACGTTCTCCAAATTTAACGATTTTATCTTCAATTGAAGGACAATAACGTGGTCCTAATCCTTCAATATTTCCAGAATATAAAGCAGAACTATAGATATTTTCGCGAATAATTTTATGTGTTTGTGCATTTGTACGCGTTATTGCACATTCAATTTGTGGCTGTTCAATTTTCTCTGTTAAAAGAGAAAAGGGAACGGGATTTTCATCTGCTTGTTGTTTTTGGAGAGTTTCCCAAGCAATTGTTTTTTTACTCAGACGAGCAGGGGTTCCTGTTTTTAATCGTCCAAGTTTTATATGATATTTTTTCAAATGTTCAGCAAGTTTCACACTTGACTGATCTCCCATACGACCAGCAGCCCATGTTTTATTACCAATATGAATAAAGCCATTTAAAAATGTACCTGTTGTTAAAACAACAGCACCAGAAAAAATTGTTCCTTGTTTTTTTAAAATAACACCTGATACACAATTATCTTTAACAATCAAATCAAGTACTTCATCCTCAATAAGAATAAGATTTTCTTGTTCTTTTAATAATTTTTGAATTGCTTCTCTATAAAGTTGTCGATCTGCTTGTGTCCGTGGTCCTCTTACTGCCGGTCCTTTACGTCTATTAAGAAGTCTAAACTGAATTCCAGCAGCATCTGCTGCTCTTCCCATGAGACCATCTAACGCATCTATTTCACGAACCAGATGCCCTTTTCCAAGACCACCAATAGCAGGATTACACGACATTGTTCCCAGTGCTGATATTTTATGTGTAACAAGCGCTGTTTTGGCTCCTACACGTGCTGAAGCTGAAGCCGCTTCACAGCCAGCATGACCACCACCAACAATAATAACATCATATGATCGCATTTAATTCATTCCGTAGAAAATTTCTAAGGTTTCACGTGAAACAGGATATAAATTACATAATCTTTATAATCTGTCTATGAAATAATCAATGTTTCACGTGAATCATTATTTACCAACACAAAACTCTGAAAAAATGATATCAAGCAAATCTTCAACATCAATATCTCCTGTAATTTTTCCAAGAAAATCACTTGCACGACGGAGATGTTCTGCACGTAAACTGAGATCAAAAGAATGATAATTGAGAGCAAACTCAATCTCTTTAACAGCTTCTTTTAATAATTGAAGTTGCCTTTTACGTGCTGGAACAATATTTCCAATTTCAGAACCACGATGATGACAAAATAATTCAAGTTCTTTGATAAAAGAATCAAAATTTAAACCAGTTAATGCGGAAAATTGTATAGACCAACGCTGATCATTTTTTTCATAAAGATCAAGCTTATTACCAACATGCCATATTTCAGCCGATGTTTCTGGTAAATCAACTTGCTTAGGATTTCCTATATCATAAACCAAAATAACCAAATCAGCTTCTCTAACATGCTGTTTAGCAACTTCTATTCCCATCTGTTCTATTTTATTTTCTGTTTTTCTAAAACCAGCAGTATCGGTTAAAAAAACAGGTAAACCACCAAGAATAATTCTCATTTCTAAAGCATCACGGGTTGTTCCTGCTTCTTCCGTTACAATAGCAACAGATCTTCCTGAAAGACGATTCATAATGCTTGATTTTCCAGAATTTGGAGCACCAGCAATAACAATTTTTAATCCATCACGTAAAATACTCGCACGTTCTCCTTCAGTAATATATTCCCTAATAGAAGTACAAAGATCCTCAACATCTTTCCAAACTTTATCAGATATTGCGTTGGGAATATCTGCTTCATCAACAAAATCAAGTTCTGCTTCAATAAAAGCACGCGCCTTCATAAGCTTATGACGCCAATTACGATAAAGCGTCGTTAAATGTCCACTTGTACCCATAACAGCTAAACGCCGTTGGCTTTCCGTTTCTGCTTCTATTAAATCAGCAAGACCTTCTGCTTGAACAAGATCTAATTTTCCTTCCATAAAAGCGCGACGTGAAAATTCACCTGCCTCTGCAATACGGCATCCAGAAAATGTTGACAATTCATCGAGAAAACGATTGACGACTGCTTTTCCTCCATGTAAATGGAATTCCGCACAATCCTCCCCCGTAAAACTATGAGGAGCAGGAAAAAAAACAGTTAAACCAGAATCTAAAAAAACACCATCACGAGCAGTAAGATTTCCATAATGCATAAAACGTGCTTTAGGTAAACGACCACAAAGCGTTTTAACTATATCCACAACATGAGGACCAGAAAGCCGAATGACTGCAACCCCTGAAGGTAACAATCCACTCGAAACAGCAAAGATTGTATCCACAGGTTTTATCCTAATAAAAACTTTAATGACTCTACGTATTCATTGAATCAAAAAATTCACTATTATTTTTTGTTTGCTTTAATTTATCAATCAAAAATTCAATTGCATCAGTTACATTCATAGATGCTAAAATACGACGAAGAACAAAAATTTTGTGTAAATCTTGTCGTTCTACCAGAAGTTCTTCCTTACGCGTTCCTGACTTTAAAATATCCATAGCAGGGAAAATACGTTTATCAGCAACTTTACGATCAAGAACAATTTCCGAATTACCTGTTCCTTTGAATTCTTCAAAAATAACCTCATCCATACGACTTCCTGTATCAATCAAAGCCGTTGCAATAATGGTTAAAGATCCGCCTTCTTCAATATTACGTGCTGCACCAAAAAAACGTTTTGGACGCTGTAGGGCATTTGCATCCACACCACCTGTTAAAACTTTACCCGAAGAAGGAACAACTGTATTATATGCACGCCCAAGACGTGTAATAGAATCGAGGAGAATAACAACATCACGCCCATATTCAACGAGACGTTTGGCTTTTTCAATGACCATTTCTGCCACTTGTACGTGACGTATTGCAGGTTCATCAAAAGTAGAAGAAACCACTTCTCCTTTTACTGAACGCTGCATATCAGTAACCTCTTCTGGTCGTTCATCAATTAAAAGAACAATGAGATAACATTCAGGATGATTAGTGGTAATAGAATGAGCAATATTTTGAAGTAAAACTGTTTTTCCCGTCCGTGGTGGTGCAACAATTAGTCCCCTCTGTCCTTTTCCCAATGGAGATATCAAATCAATCACACGTGATGACATATCTTTCTCTGTAGGATCTTGTATTTCCATTTGAAAACGTTCATTTGAATAGAGGGGAGTAAGATTATCAAAATGAATTTTATAACGAATCTTTTCAGGTTTTTCAAAATTAATTGTATTAATTTTAAGGAGAGCAAAATAACGTTCTCCCTCTTTTGGACTACGTATGGGGCCTTCAATTGTATCGCCTGTTTTTAAAGAAAACGACTGTATTTGTGCAGGTGAAAGATAGATATCATCAGGTCCAGGAAGATAATTAGCATCAGCAGAGCGCAAGAATCCAAATCCATCTTGTAAAACTTCGACAACACCTTCTCCTATAATTTCTACATCTTGTAAGGCTAGTTTTTTCAAGATTGCAAACATTAATTCTTGTTTACGCATAAGAGAAGCATTTTCAACTTCTAAAGTTTCAGCAAAAGAAACAAGTTCGACTGGTTTTTTGCTTTTAAGTTCTTGTAGTTTCATTTTTTGCATGAAATATGCTCTTTTAATTAGGAAGAGGATTACCCTGAATAATTTATGGAGATTTTATGAATGAAATATTCTTTAAGAAAAAATTATTTTACACTCAATTTTTTAAATCTGCAAGTACCATTTATAGGAAATTTATTTGTGTAATATCAAGTAATTGTATAAAAATTAAAAAAAACATAAAATCCGAACAGTATTTAATTATTTTGTAAGAAAAATATGAATAAAATCTATATCACTAATGAAATGCTATTCAAAAGTATTTTTTACAGAAATTTATATTAATAAATTTATATTAAAGAAAGGATTATTCTTATTTATAACTGTGTTTAGTGTGGATTATTATTTATCCTCAATTTTATCCACAAAAGGAACTGAAAAAAGAATAAAAATAACACTATCTTAAAGATATTATCCCCTCTTTTTTATAAGAGGGATAAAATTATCACAAGCATTTAATTTGTGCATAAAAAAGGAGAATTTTTCATAAATTTTAGTTTTATAAAAAACAGTGAGAATATATACACATGTCTTAACAAGGAGTTAAAATTTTTGTGACAAAAGAAAAAAAATTCTTTCATTTACACATGCTTTCTGATGCAACGGGGGAGACATTAATTTCTGTTGGAAGAGCTGTAGCATCCCAATATGCAATGTGTCAGGCAACAGAGCATATCTATCCTATGATTCGTAATAAAATACAGTTACAAAAAGTTCTTGATGAAATACAACAAGAGCCAGGTATTGTTCTTTACACAATGATTGATGAAGAACTTAAACTACTCCTTCAAAAAAAATGCAAAAAAATAGAAGTTCCCTGTATTGATATATTGTATCCTGTTCTAAATGCTTTTCAGTCTTACCTTGGAATGCCAACTCATTTACGTGTTAGTGCACAACATGATCTTAATGCAGATTATTTTCGTCGTATTGAGGCACTGGATTTTACAATAGAGCATGATGATGGACAGTCTTCCAGTAGCTTATCTGAAGCGGATGTAATTCTTGTAGGAATTTCAAGAACCTCTAAAACGCCAACAAGCATCTATTTAGCAAATCGTGGAATCAAAACGGCTAATGTTCCTCTTATTCCAGGAATTGATTTGCCAGAATCTCTTTTAGAGGTAAAAAATTCTTTAATTATTGGTTTAATTGCTTCAGCTGAAAGAATTTCACATATTCGTCAAAATAGAGATTTAGGAGAAGGTTTTGCTCTTGATAATTATACTAATCGTATCAGCATAGCTGAAGAATTAATCCATGCAAAACGCATTTGCGAACGTTTTGGTTGGCCTATTATTGATGTCACGAGGCGCTCTATTGAAGAAACTGCTGCTGCAATATTTGAACTTTTATCACGATTTCGTGAAGGAAAGTGAGAGAAAATCCTCATGGACGCAGATACGTTAATATTAGCATCTCTTAGTTTTTATCGTGCACAGTTGTTGAAAAAGGCAGGTTTAAATTTTTTAATTGAAGACGCTTCTTTTGATGAGAGAGAAGTAGAAAAAACAACAAAAGAAAAAACACCTAAAGAACTTAGCTGTTTTCTTGCAAGTGCAAAAGCAAAAAATGTTTCAGATCGTTTTCCTGATGCTTTCGTTATTGGTTGTGATCAAGTTCTTGATTTGGAAGGTAAAGTTTTTCATAAAGCAAGAAATATTAAGGAAGCACATCAACGTTTATGTGAGTTATCAGGAAAAACCCATTCTCTTCATAGTGCGGTAGCTTTATTTAAAAATGGTCAAAAAATTTGGGTTGAAGCTTTTAGTGCACATATGTCTGTACGTTTACTCTCGTTAGAATTTATTGAACGTTATTTAGCACGCGTAGGAAAAGATGTTCTAAACAGCGTAGGAGTATATCAAATTGAAGGAGAAGGGATTCATCTCTTTGAAAAAATTGAAGGAGATTTTTTTACCATTGTTGGTTTACCTTTGCTGCCTCTACTCATAAAATTGCGCCACTTAGGAATTATTGATGGTTAACTTAATAATAAAAAAGACAAATTATCCGCGTGCTTTTGTTGTTGGTTCTCCAATTCATCATTCAAAATCGCCAAAAATTCACAATTTTTGGCTTAAACAATATAGTTTACAAGGAGAATATCTTGCACAGGAAGTAACATCCGAAGAATTTAGTCATTTTATTGTTTCTTTACAAAAAATGGGCTTTTGTGGAGGAAATGTTACTTTGCCTCATAAACAAGAAGCCTTTCGTTTAGCAGATTATAAAGATGAGAGAGCAACAATGATTGGTGCTGCTAATACACTTTGGTATGAAGGAGATAAGCTTTGTGCCACGAATAGCGATGCCTATGGTTTTAGCGCTAATCTTGATGATTTTGCATCTGATTGGGGAGGGGAAACAGCTCTTGTTTTTGGGGCTGGTGGCGCTGCACGCGCTATCCTATATGCTTTAAAAAAACGCGGATTTGAACAGATTTATTTGATTAACCGTACAAAACAACGCGCTGATAATTTAGCTCAGTATTTTGGAAAAATCATTAAAGTTTACGATTGGCATAAAATCCATGAAATACTTCATCAAGCTGATTTGATTGTTAATACAACCTCTATAGGCATAAAAAGTCCAGAAGAAAAAAGTGATTCTTTTTTTTGTGATTTTCATAAAGCAAAAACAACGGCATTAGTAACAGATATTGTTTATACACCATTGATAACTCCTTTTTTACAACAGGCAAAGGCTTGTGATCTCAAAACGGTTGATGGGCTTGGGATGCTTCTACATCAGGCTGTTATAGGATTTGAACGGTGGTTTGGAATAAAACCACAGGTAACAAAAGCGTTAAGGACAGCCATTTTAGAGGATATGAGTGAAGAAAGAGAATGAAAATTATAGGATTAACCGGATCAATAGCTATGGGAAAATCAACAGTTGCTGATTTTTTCAGACAAGCGGGTATTTCTATTTTTAGTGCTGATGAGGCGGTACAACAACTCTATAAAAGTGAGCCAGTTTTGTCACTCATAGAGCGTATTTTTCCTAGTGTTGTTGAAAACGATGAAGTTAACCGTTTGAAACTTTCTGAAATTTTGATTGATGATAAGGAAAAATTACAAACATTAGAAAAAATAATTCATCCTTTGGTGCAAGAAAAAGAAAAAGAATTTATTGATACAGCGCGCAAACAAGGGGAAAAATTAGTTATTCTTGATATTCCACTTCTGTTTGAAACAAATGGTGAAAATCGTGTAGATAGCGTTATTGTTGTTTCTGCTCCACCAGAAATACAAAAAGAACGTGTAATGATTCGCCAAGGTATGAATGAGAAAAAATTTGCCTTTATCAATGCCCAACAAATGCCAGATGAAAAAAAACGAGAACGTGCTGATTTTATTATTGATACAGGGAAAGATTTAGAAAATACCCGTCAACAGGTTTTTGATGTGATAAAAAAATTGCTAAAGAATTAAAATCATGCGTGAAATTATTTTTGATACAGAAACAACAGGTTTAGATAAAGAGAAAGATCGCATAATCGAAATTGGTTGTGTAGAAATGGTTGATCGTTATCTTACAGGGCGCCAATTTCATGTTTATTTAAACCCTGAAGGCGTTATTATTCCTGATGAAGTTGTAGCAATTCACGGATTAACCAATGAACGCCTAAAAAACGAGAAAAGTTTTAGTGATATTGTTGATGAATTTTTGGAATTTATTAATGGCGCGACAATGATTGCGCATAATGCGAGTTTTGATATTGGTTTTATTAATGCAGAATTAAAACGCGTCAATAAGCCGCTCATCAGTGTTGATAATATTCTTGATACATTGGCTATGGCACGGCGTAAATTCCCTATGGGTCCTAATTCTCTTGATATTTTATGCAAACGTTTTGGAATCGATAACAGCCATCGTGTTCTTCATGGTGCTTTACTTGATGCAGAGATTTTGGCCGATGTTTATATTGAATTGATTGGTGGAAAGCAGGGCATATTGGGTTTTGATAACAGAAAGAGTGTTGATGAACATACTCAAAGTGACAAAGATATGCCTTATGCAGTTAAATTTCGCCCACAGGCTTTACCTTCAAGATTGAGTGCGCAAGAAAAAAGATTGCATGCTGATTTTATCAATAAAATGGGTGAAAAAGCTCTGTGGAATAACTTCAAAGTTTATGAATAATATTCTTATCTTTTCTCTAAACAAGCTATTTAAGGTTAAAAATATAAAATATGGATACCAAAAAAAACGGTCGTTGTGGGGAGGGGAACACCACAACGACCTTGTCGTTACATTGTACCTCAGCTATCATAGGAGGAGCAAAATGAAAGCTATTAATCCTGTAACAGCAAAGAAAAGCTCTAGGTACTTAATATAAGTGCAACGACTTCATGTCTTATGGAAAGAAAAAATGGCTTTTTAGAGGCAAAGTAAAAAAATAAAATAAAAATGAAAAAAATATATACAGGTAATTTGTTTTTTAGCTGAAATGGAGAAATAAAATTGTCATGAAAGCAACAGATCATCTTTTGTTGGTTGACGGATCAGGCTACATTTTTCGTGCTTACTATGCTTTGCCACCTTTAAAACGTAAAAAGGATGGACTCCCTGTAGGAGCGGTAGCTGGTTTTTGTAATATGTTATGGAAATTACTTTGTGATGCTCGTAATACAGCTATGGGTATTGTTCCAACACATTTTGCTGTTATTTTTGATTATTCATCTGATACTTTTCGGAAACAAATTTATCCTCAATATAAAGCGAATCGCGCTGAACCTCCTGAAGATCTAATTCCTCAATTTTCTCTGATACGCCAAGCAACAAAAGCTTTTAATTTGCCTTGTATTGAAAAGGAAGGTTTTGAAGCGGATGATTTAATTGCTACTTATGCAAAATTGGCAACGAAGGTTGGGGCAAAGACAACCATTATCTCTTCTGATAAGGATCTTATGCAACTCGTAAATACACATGTGTCCTTGTATGATGGAATGAAAGACAAGCATATAGGTATTTCAGAAGTTATAGAAAAATGGGGTGTTGAACCTGAAAAAATGATTGATTTACAAGCTTTGATTGGAGATTCAACGGATAATATACCGGGTATTCCAGGCATTGGTCCCAAAACTGCAGCCCAGTTGTTAAATGAATTTGGTTCTCTTGATCTTTTATTGCAACGCGTAACAGAAATTAAACAAACAAAACGGCGTGAAAACATTCAAGCTTATAGAGAACAAGTTAAAATGTCTCGTGAGCTTGTTAGGCTTAAAACAGATGTCCCTATAGACAGTGATTTAGATGATTTTATTTTGGAGCCACAAAATGGTCCGCGTTTAATTGCTTTTTTGAAAGCGATGGAGTTTTCAACATTAACGCGTCGCGTGGCAGAGGCAACGTCATGTGATGCAGCTGTTATTGATGCACTTGATATAGATGTTGAATGGGAAAAACTAAGCTATGGACATGATTTAGATATAAAAAATACTGAACGTGCATCTTTTCATAATTTTTCTGAAAATTCTCCACAAGTTTTTGCACAAAAACGTAAAGATCAAGCACTGTCTCAAAAAATTACAAGAGATACTTACACAACGATTCTTGAGGAGGAAACTTTAAAAGAATGGTTATGGCAAGCACAAGAACAGGGCTTTTTTGCTTTTGATACTGAAACAACCTCTCTTGATCCGATGCAAGCAAAGCTTGTTGGTTTTTCACTGGCATTACAACCAGGAAAAGCAGCCTATATACCACTTGAACATTTTGAGGAAAAAGAGGACCTTTTAAGGGATGGGCGTATTGCCTCGCAGATTGAGACCCAAAAAGCTTTAGCACTTTTAAAACCGCTATTAGAAGATTCAGCGGTGTTAAAAATTGGTCAGAATATAAAATATGATTGGTTGGTGATGAAGCAATACGACATTGTTATACGTTCTTTTGATGACACTATGCTTTTGTCATATGCTTTTGATGCTGGAACTTTAACCCATAATATGGATGATTTGTCTGAACGTTGGCTTGGACATAAACCAATTGCCTATAAGGATTTAACGCATAAAGGAAAAAAAATTACTTCTTTTGCACAAGTAGATTTAAAACAAGCTACCCTTTATGCGGCGGAAGATGCCGATATAACGCTACGCCTTTGGCAAGTTTTGAAACCGCAACTTGTTGCTCAAAAAATGGCAAAAATTTATGATCGCCTTGATCGACCACTCGTAGAAGTTCTTGCAAGAATGGAAGAACGTGGGATTCTTGTTGATAGGCAGATTTTATTGCGCCTTTCAGGAGAATTGGCGCAAGCTACTTTGATTCTAGAAGAGGAAATTTACAAACAAGCTGGTGAAAAGTTTAATCTTGCTTCGCCAAAGCAATTGGGGGATATCCTTTTTGGCAAAATGGGATTACCTGGAGGTGCTAAAACCAAGGGTGGACAATGGTCAACTTCTGCACAGACCTTAGAAGAGTTGTCTGCTGAAGGTCATCTATTACCGCGTAAAATTATTGAGTGGCGTCAACTTGCAAAGCTAAAATCTACCTATGCCGATGCTTTGCCTTCTTATATTTTACCAAAAACAGGGCGTGTTCATACGAATTATTCTTTGGCAATAACATCAACAGGGCGATTGTCATCATCAGAGCCAAATTTGCAAAATATTCCAGTACGAACTGCTGAAGGACGTAAAATTCGAACAGCTTTTATTGCTCCCAAAGGGCACGTGTTGCTTTCTGCTGATTATAGTCAGATTGAATTACGCATTCTTGCACATATTGCGGATATAAAAGCATTAAAAGAAGCTTTTGCTAAAGGTCACGATATTCACGCTATAACGGCGTCACAAATGTTTGGCGTTGCAATAGAGGGAATGCATTCAGATATACGACGGCGTGCAAAAGCGATTAATTTTGGTATCATTTATGGTATTTCAGCTTTTGGCTTAGCCAATCAATTAGGAATTTCACGCCAAGAAGCGGGTCGTTATATTCAATTGTATTTTGAAAGGTTTCCAGGAATTAAAGATTATATGGAAAAGACAAAAAACTTTGCACGTGAAAATGGTTATGTAGAAACAATTTTTGGACGTCGTATCCATTATCCAGAAATAAAAGCAAAGAACGTAAAAATTCGTTCCCTTAATGAACGGGCAGCTATTAATGCCCCGATTCAAGGCTCTGCTGCAGATATTATTCGCCGCGCTATGATACAGATGGAAGATGTTTTAAAAGGAGAAAATCTATCAGCAAAAATGTTGCTGCAAGTACATGATGAACTGATTTTTGAAGTACCAAAAGAAGAGAGTAAAAAAACCATGGACGTTGTTAAAAATGTTATGGAAAATGCTACAATGCCGGTTTTATCTTTATCTGTACCCCTTGAAGTAAAAGTCATGACAGCTCAAAATTGGGATGAGGCACATTAACTTTTTTTATTTATTTTATGTTCAAGAACATTCATGGCGTTGGCAAGATTAAGGTAGGCTTTTATAGGCAAATGATCTGAGGCAATACGTGCAAGTGGTGAATGATGATTTTCAATATTTGTTACCAATTGGTGGGGAAAAGCAAAAACGCGATCAAGGGCTAAAAGAGGAAAACGCGAAGGAAAGCTTGGCACAACTTCAAGTGTGTTATCAAAATAGGGAGAAAAATGGTTCAAAGATGAGCCTTTTCCTATCCGCCATTCATTAAAATCTCCAATGAGGAGTGTAGGCATAAGGGAGCGTTTTTGCAAAATTGCAAGGAGCATTTTTGTTTGTTGTTTACGAGAATAACGTAATAAGCCAAAATGAGCCGCAATAATACGAATAGGGCCTGCTTGCATTTCCAATTCTACAATTACAGCCCCACGTGGTTCAATACCAGGAAGAGTGATTTGTAAAGTTTCACGTACATATCCCTTTCGCAAAAAAAGAGCGTTTCCATGCCAACCATGACCATGAGGTGACATGGTATTGAGAGGCACAGGAATCAAGCCAGTTTCAGCTTTTAATAGCTGAAGATTAATCAAGCCAACGCGCTCTCCAAAACGTTTATCTGCTTCTTGAAGAGCAAGGATATCAACTTGTAATTCATTAATAACACGTACAATACGTGTAGGATTAAAAATTTTATCAATACCTACACATTTATGCACATTATAGGAAGCAACGGTTAGATCATAATTATCATTTGGCTTGATGATGTTTGGTTGATGATGAGAGCGGCTATAGATTGCCTTTAAAAGGGAATTATGGAGCTTTTGTTGGATAAAACCGGTAAACCAAGGAAACTTTTGCTTGTAAGGTATTTTTGTCATTTTGCGAAAAGAATATAATCTCTAAGAGGCAAAGGGTAAAAACTTACACTAAAAACAAAAGAACCTTGTTTCTTTTGGAAACAAGGTTCTTTCATTAAGCGATGATCTTTTAAAATCAATCACGGTTTGAACCAAGAAATTGTAGCAAGAAGACAAACATATTGATGAAATCAAGATAAAGATTCAATGCACCCATAATAACTTTACGTCCTCTTGTATCACCTTCATCTCCTTCGTAATACATCAACTTAATGTTTTGAGTATCGTAAGCTGTTAAACCAGCAAAGATAAAAACACCAATAACGGAGATAGCAAATTGCAAAGCACTTGACCCAAGAAAAATGTTTACAATCATAGAAAGTAACAAACCAATCAATCCCATAAATAAGAATGAACCGATTGCTGTAAGATCACGCTTTGTTGTGTATCCATAAAGTGAAAGAGCTCCAAAAGTTGCAGCGGAAATAACAAAGGTTTGTACAATACTTTCTGTCGTATAACGCAAAACGATTGAAGATAGTGAAAGACCAACCAGAGCAGCATAACCAAAAAAGAGGCTACGAGCAGCATTTGTGCTCAGTGTATTAATTTTAAAACTGAGGAATAAGACCGCTATGAGTGGTGCAAACATAACAATATAAGAGAATGGTGATGTATAAAATGTTACTCCAAAAGATGTTAAATAAACACTGCTATTGATTTGAGCTGCTGCTTGACTCATATCTGTTGTCGTTGCTAATGATACAATTGCATAAGCGGCAGCAGCTGTAATAAGCAAACCAATGGCCATTGTATTGTAGACACCCAACATATAGTCGCGCAATCCCAGATCAATTGATGCATCGGCATGAGAAGCAGGCGCCGAACGTAAATTTTTAAAATTAGCCATAATATAAAATCCTTTAGCATATGTTCCGTCAGATATTGGGGTTTAAAAGTACCTCTGTCATTACAGATACACACTTCGTATAAGTCCTAAATTGGCTAACACAAAAACCCTAAGAATCACTGGCGGAATTCCAGCACATCTGCTCTTATTATGGAGATTTATTTAAAAATTACAAGAGATTTATCTGAAGAAGGAACCTTACAAATTGGTAAGGAAATAGTTTATTTTGATGAAATAATATTTCCATTTTTTGCCATATTTTTGCAAGATAAAAAGACTATACTTAAAATTTTTTTACTGTTCATAGAAATTGTGTAATATAATTCTCTTTAAGGTATCAACGGTTTTTGCTTTGATGAAGAGAGAGGCAAGTGTCGTTGCACTGTTTTTCAACTTACAATATTGCATCTGCTCTATACGGTTAGAAGACCTATTGAATTGAATCTTTTTATATAAAAACTGATATATAATAATAAATTATCGTTTTGTATGCTAAATTCTTCTCCGAATATAGTAAGATTCTCTGATGACAAATTTTCTTATATTAAATCAATCAAGGTTATTTATTTGCTTGCTCCACACAAGCAAGATTGGTGTGTAAAAGACATGGTTTTAATTAATTCAACATGCGAAAGTTCGAAATAAAAGAACTTTAGGGTTCTCATTCAATATACAAAATGGTAAACTATCATTATATATCAATATGTTGTATTATCAATAAAACATTGAAAATAGTTAAAGGATATTGCTTAATAAGCAATATAAATAAAAGAGGGGTGTTTTTACACGAAGCGCTTAAGAAAAACACTGTAAAAATGACGCCTGTAAAAACTAAAAAACATATGAAAAGCAATTGTTTTAAGCAAATGAACAGAATTTAAATGCTGTAAAATATTTCCTCTCAGAATGGGATATAGGACGTATGAATAAAAAATTATTGGTTTCTATTTGAGTTCATTCCTTTTACACGGATCAAGTATATAAAGATCAAGTGAAAGTAAGGTTTTATAATTCCATGAAAAGAAACACATGAAATTATTAGAAACAAGAATTGATTGAGAAAAATCAATTTGTAATCAGACTTGTGATGATTAATAACCTCTGGTTTTTAAGGCGCTGAACATATCAATGAGGAGATGTGCTGTTGGAATGACGTTTTGCCTTCATCCAAGTACGCAATTCTTCAATAAGGATGGCAATAACACCAAGAGTGATAAAACTATCTGCAAGGTTGAAAATAGCAAAATGAAAGATATCATCAATATGAAAAAGGATATAATCAGTGACATGATGAAAGCGAATACGATCAATAAGATTGCCGATTGCTCCCCCAATAATAAGGATAAGACCAAAGCGCATAAAAGATTTATTATATTCAGTATTTTTCCATAACCATAGAAGAAAGATAATCACAATGATCGTGATGGCGATGATTCCCCAGTGAGAAAAGGAAGAAAAAAATGAAAATGCAATGCCAGAATTGCGCACATGATAAAGGGAAAGAAAAGGAATAAGCGAAATTTCTGTTCCTAAAGGCATATTGTGCATAATCCAGTATTTGACAGCTTGATCAAGTACTACTGTAAAAGCCAAGCCCAAGAGAAGAAAAGGGAGTGATTTACGAATCATGTTTTTCCTCACATGGTTCCAGTATTAAATAAGGGCGACGGATTTCATAAAGCATAACAGCTGTTGCTACTGCTAGATTAAGCGAATCAGCACGTCCACTTTGTGGAATACGCGCGAGTTTATTACACCGCCTTGTAAGAATATCTGATAATCCCTGTTTTTCATTTCCCATTAAAAGGATAACAGGACCATTTTTGAAATCAAGTGTCCGATAATCCAGAGATCCTTTAAGATGCGTGCCAACGATCATGCCTTTAAAGTGAGCAGACCAGTTTAAAAAGGCGCTTTCATCAAAACGATAAAGCGGTATAGAGAAAATTGATCCCATAGTTGCACGAACTGTTTCAGGCGAGAAAGGGTCTGTTGTTTCGCCAATTAAAATAACACCTTTAGCACCTACGGCATCGGCAGTTCGGATAATGGTACCAAGATTTCCAGGATCACGCACACGATCAAGCGCGATATAAACATCTTTAGTCTGTTCAGTTATCATTTCAAGAGGTTGCCATTTTTGTTTAAAAATACCAATAACTGTTTGTGGATTATCGCGTCGGGTAAGTGATTCCATAACCTTTTGTGAAGCTTTAATCACAAAACCACCATTGGCTACAACGCGTGCAGCAATATTTTCGATAGCAGCATTACCGATTTTGCTTTTAGAAAAAATAAGCGTCTGTATTGTCCAGCCGAGATCGAGAGCATCAATGACCAACTTCAATCCCTCTGCCATGAAAAGACCTTCTTTATTACGATTTTTCTTTTGGCTGAGCGCTTTAAGATCTTTTATAATGGGGTTGCTAAGAGAAGTAATTTCTTTCACTTTGCCAGTTTTAGGTCTAAACATATTCAAGCAATCCAACGGCTAAAAAGGGAAGTAGAAAGAGCGCGTCCTGCAACTTCTTCACGCAAAATAAGTTCTCCTGATTCGACCTTACCACCAAGATTTACAAATGCATCACGCATTAAAGCATGAAGTGCAAAGAAGGAAGCACGAATAGAGTAAGCTGTAAGCACAACAGAGAGCGGTTTATCAGAGAGAAGTTTACGACAATTTGTGATCATATCTGGTAAATGATCAAACAGTTGCCAAACTTCACCATGGGGTCCACGCCCATAAGCAGGGGGATCAAGGAGAATCATATCATAGCTTTTCTTACGACGCAGTTCACGCTCGACAAATTTCATAGCATCATCGCAAATCCAGCGAATAGAATGATCTGGTAATCCTGCTCTTTCTTGATTAGCTTTTGCCCACGCAATGGCTTTTTTAGAAGCATCAACATGGGTAACATTCGCACCCGCTCGTGCTCCAATCAAAGAGGCAATACCTGTATAGCCAAAAAGATTCAACAATTTTATAGGGCGTTCGGCTTTAACAATTTGTTCTTCCATAGAGCGCCAATGGGCATCTTGTTCAGGAAAAACTCCCACATGACGAAAAGAAGTAAAACGGCCTAGAAAAGACAGTCCATTCCAAGAAAGTGGCCATGTCTCATTAAGTGGCTTTTTAGGAAAATGCCAACGACCAACCCCTTCTTCATCACGATTTCCCGTGAAAATAGCGTCCACATCAGCCCATTGTTTCTGTGATAAAGCGGGTTTCCATAGTGCTTGACCTTCTGGTCGAATAATGCGGTAAGCTCCATAACGTTCTAATTTTTGTCCATGACCAGAATCAATGAGAGCATAGTTTTCGCTTATACCCGTTTCTAAAATAAGGGGCAGCTTTTCCTGCGGATATCTATTATTATGGGAGGATTGAAAGCATTGTGGGGGCATGTTTTGTATCACGGTATATGAGATATAAAAATATATTATAAAGCTCTTAAATGTTTCGTAAAAGTGCAAAAAAGCTAAAGTCAATTAAAACATGTATAAAAAAGAAAAAGAGCACTTTTAAACTCCGTATTAATATAAAATACAGAGAGAAAAAGATTTCATTAAAATACCATTATACCAGATTTGATATAGTCGTTTTCAATTTCTCTATCTCGGCTTTACTTTTTTTGAGAGCTTTTTTACATTTGTGATAGGAAAACCAACGGATCAAATTTCCTAATAAGATACCAAAACCAAAGAAAATAAAGAGCCATATAAAGAGGGGAGCATGATAAGTAAAACTTTCAGAATTTGCTCGAAAAGGATCAAGGTTTAACGGAACCATTTGACGATTAGCTACGATAAAAACAATCAAAAACGCAGCGAGAATCACACTGATACTTGTTAGAAGAATACGTTTAATAATCATAAGTTTCTCATTGATTAAGACGGTCACGTAAATCCTTGCCAGTTTTAAAAAAGGGAATCCACTTTTCATCAACAGTAACGGCTTCACCTGTTCGTGGATTACGTCCATTACGAGCTGAACGGCTCTTTACAGAAAAAGCTCCAAATCCACGAAGTTCAACGCGATTGCCATTTGCAAGTGCTGTTGAAATTTCCTCAAAAATAGCGTTCACAATATTTTCCACATCTCTTTGAAAAAGATGTGGGTTATGACGAGCAATAATTTGCACAAGCTCTGATTTAACCACAATAGCCTCACTTTCACACAAAAAACTTTTTTATAATTGTGCACTCCATGCATATTACAATATATAAGCGGATAAAAGCAAAATAAAACAAAGAAAAAACAAATTGCAAGAAACAAAATTTTAAAATACCTCTTATAAAGGTTATACAAATTAAAAATGCGGAACATTTAAGAGATTAGGAGAATATGTTCGTACACAAACCTTATGAAGTCTTTTCCACGCGATCATCTTTTGGAGATGTTTTTAAAAAAGCTTCCCGTCATTCGCGTCGCATTAGCATATTAAAAATTTTTTTACCTTTCTTAGCGTTGGTTTCAGCGTTGGTTTTTTGCTGGTTTACGTTTTTCTCAGTTCCTGTTACTTCTAATTCTATGCCTTTGAATAGCGAAGAGAGTGAAGTGATGAATTTGACGATACTCAATCCAAAATTAGAAGGGTATACGCGTGCTCATGAACCTTATTGGCTTAAAGCAGAAAAGGCATTTCAAGATCATACACACTCTGGAATAATTAGGTTGCAAAACATTACGGCTAAAGCGTTTATGGGCCAACAAAGACAGGTTTTTCTCGCAGCACAAGGGGGAGTTTATGATAACATTAATGGTTTTTTACAGTTGGATAAGCCATTCACTGTTACAACAAATGATGGGATGATGGCACAATTTATATCCGCTAGTATTAATTTATCTGAGGGGCAGTTAAAAACAGATCAACGTGTTAATATTCAGCGAGCAGGTTTGCATCTTGCAGCAAATGCTTTGCAAATTCGAGAAAAAGGAAAAAACATGTATTTTCATGGTGGTGTGCATTTAGTGCTGCAAAAGCAATGACGGAATATCAATACGAATCTTTAAAGTGGATATTTGTAAAGAAAAGTATGTGTATATATAAACATGAAGAATTGAAATCATGAGATCATACAAAAGATGGATAGGTATGGCATTAGCTTTTAGCATGGGAATGTTAGAAGGAGGGATGGTTTTAGGATATGCTGAAGGGACTCATTTTGGAATAAGTCTATCAAATGACAAAGAACCGGTAGAACTTTATGCAGATTCTTTAGAAATACGTGATAAAGAGGGGATAGCGCTTTTTCAGGGTGATGTTTCAGTAGTACAAGGTGAACGTCTTTTACGAACGGCAAAATTAGTTGTTTACTACGATAAAGCCTATAAAAAAACGGATAGAAACAAAGAATATACAAAGGCATCACCTGTTTCTTTATTGGGTTCGTCAAGCATAAAAAAAATGGAAGCTTTAGGAAAGGTCTATATAAAAATTGCTACGCAAATTGCTACAGGTGATAAAGGCGTTTTTGATGGAAAGTCAAAAATGATGAGTTTGACTGGGAAGCATGTTGTGTTAACTGATGGTGATAATGTGGCAACGGGGTGCAAACTAACGGCAAATATGGAAAGCGGAAAGGCTTTTTTAGAAGGTTGTGAGACGCCTGAGAAAAAAGGCCGTGTTTCTATTATTTTTAAACAAAATCAAAAGAATGGCCATTAAGATTTCATGTTTGGAATCAAAAGAAAAAAACAGACAGATAGGTATGACCTTGCAAGTGAAGCTTCAAAAAAGCGCTTAAAGGGGACCTTGATTGCCAGTCATTTAGTTAAAGTTTATAGAGGAAGACGAACTGTTAATGGTGTTTCTTTTGGCATTCGTACAGGAGAAGCTGTTGGTATTTTAGGGCCTAATGGGGCAGGTAAAACAACTTGTTTTTATATGGTTATGGGGCTCATAAAATCTGATGGAGGCTCCATTAAGATTGATGGATTTGATATTACACATTTTCCGATGTATCGACGTGCACGTTTAGGTATTGGATATCTTCCGCAGGAGGCCTCTATTTTTCGTGGCCTTTCAGTAGAAAATAATATTAAAGCTGTTTTAGAGGTCGTTGAAAAAGATCGCCTTAAACAACGTGAAGAGTTAGATAGCCTATTACATGAATTTAAAATTGATCATTTACGTAAAATGCCTGCACTTTCTTTATCTGGGGGTGAGCGTCGGCGACTTGAAATTGCGCGCGCTTTAGCGTCTCGTCCCAATTTTATGTTACTTGATGAACCATTTGCAGGAATTGATCCTATCGCTATTTTCGATATTCAACAACTTATTCGTCATTTAACGAGGCGTGGCATTGGTGTTTTAATAACGGATCATAATGTGCGTGAGACATTAGGACTTGTCGACCGCGCTTATATTATTCACACAGGTAAGGTGTTAGTTCACGGTTGTCCTAATGATATTATCAACAACGTTGATGTACGCAGAATTTATTTGGGAAATCAGTTTTCTCTTTGATTTTACAATTTTCACGAGTTTCCATTTAAGTTTAACCGAACATTATTACTGAAAATCTCCTTATTTATGCTAAAACTTCTTTTATGACTATAATCTTAAAATGTTTTTATGGAGTGGTGCAGAAAGCTTCATCACTATAAGGTGAATTTGTTGTTTTATTAGTTTAGATTACACATGATTGTATCGTAGAAAAGATATCACTAGATTAACGTGATAATGAGTGATAAATGAGGCTGTAAATAAATGTATGTGTTATTGAAAGGTAAGAGATATTCACCATATTTTTTTCTGTCGAATCAAATAACATATCGATAATGCTGTTTCGGGTATTTTGATGGGAGCACCAATTATATATTGCGGTTATTCAAGAGGGATTGTCGTGTTTTATTGGTTTGTATGGCATATTTCAAAATAGGAGCTCGTCTATAGATATCAGAATAGATCTAAAAAAGTCATTAAATCTCTAGAAGCCTTTAGATTGTTGTTATAAGGCAGTGTTAAGCTATACCGTAATTGTATAAAGTAAAGGTCTATTTCGCTCAGTATGTTTCCCCATGTTATTAAGAGCTCGTTAAAAAAAAGAAAAAATTTAATTGGGAATTGTGCATTAACTCTTGTGATAAGTCTAATAAATTTTATCAATAATGACCTTTTCTATTGTCTTAAGGAAATTAATTTTATGAACAATTTCATTTCTTTTTTTTCTCATGCTGTTAATGAGGAGCTAAATATTATTTATTGTTGTGTTAAAAGTGATATGACATGTATTAAACTATCACCCGTTATAAATTGAAAAATAAAAACACATGCAATGATGCATGAAAGTGAAAGAACTTTAAATATCTATACCGTTTATAGGTTTATTGATTGAGCATTTGAGCGTATAAGAGGAAAATTAAAGGATGAATTTGAGTGAGTTAATAGCACCGGAAGCGGTCATTCCGGCTCTTAAGGCTAATTCGAAAAAACAAGTTCTACAAATTTTAGCCGAAAAAGCGTCTCAACTGACAGGTCTTAGTGAGCATGTGATTTTTGATGTTGTTTTGCAACGCGAGAAGCTTGGTTCAACGGGTCTGGGTGGTGGTATTGCGATTCCTCATGGGAAATTACCAGATATTAATCGGATTATTGGTATATTTGCACGTCTTGAAAGTCCTGTTGATTTTGAAGCTCTCGATGA
Source organism: Bartonella sp. AC329YNZD (assembly GCF_042196685.1). Classification (NCBI taxonomy): domain Bacteria; kingdom Pseudomonadati; phylum Pseudomonadota; class Alphaproteobacteria; order Hyphomicrobiales; family Bartonellaceae; genus Bartonella; species Bartonella sp. AC329YNZD. The sequence continues at coordinate 135,381 of NZ_JBHIQS010000002.1, forward strand.
CGAACCTATAGATCTCGTTTTTCTCCTTTTGGCACCTGAAAATGCTGGTGCAGATCACTTAAAAGCTTTATCACAGATTGCACGTGTTTTGCGTCATGCTGATGTTGTGCAAAAATTGCGCAATACGCATAATGCCAATGCGCTTTATGCTTTATTAATTCAAACTTCAGAATCAAATGCAGCTTAAAAGGTATTATGAGCGTGTAGTTGCGAGGTATGCGCTACAGAGCGTAGGAAATAATATAATTTGCATCTTAAGACTAATAACACAAGGTTATGTCATGAGATTTAAGAAAATCACTTCTAAGTGAACCTTCTTTTTAAAGAGCAAGCAACAAAAACGAAGGGCTTGTCCTTTCTTGTTCTCGTATATTAAAGCATCTAATTATTATGTTCGTGGATTTTTTCGTCCTATTATACTGTAAAAACACTATCATTTCAGATGTGGTAAAATAAAGTATGTAAGTTTCTTTAATATACTAGTGCTTTTAGAATGTGTGGTAAATATTCTTAAAGCAGGACTTGCTTGTAGAGCTTTGAGTTAACTTAATTTCATGAGTGGGAAAACAAGAGGAGCTGCGCTCGACAAGAATCTAAACTGTTTATAAGCCAAATTGGATTAAGAGTTTTCGTCCTTTGAAGGCCGGGAAGAAATCAGCGGGAAAGTTTATTTGTGCATTGAATTTTTTCGTAAGTTAATTTTGAGTATCTATGGATAATATTATTAAGGTTCAAGCAGAAATAAGGGATATTGCGTTCTTTGTATGAGAGAGGAGAGAGATAAACTATTTTAATAGATATGGTTTAGATGCCAGCTCATACTAAACAATAATTTTGCACGGTAAGAATGAAAATTATAGCTTTGGGTTGAGTGAAAGAGTTTTTGTGTATGAGAAGATTTATTCAAGTATGTTTTAATTGATTGAAATGTTGTGTAAAAAATAATAAGATTAGAACTGCTGTAGAAAAAAGTTTTATATTTCTTTTTATAAATTACTTAGAAATAAGATAAGGAGACTTACCAAAAGAATTCTTAAGGCGTTTTTTGGTAACAAGCGGAAGAATATTATCTAATATATTAAAATAATACGATTAAGCTATTATAAGCTACTAAAATCATTTTAGAAATTAATAATTGGAGATGAAATATATAGGGAAATAAGATCAAAAGAAACAAAGTTGTATGTGATTATTGAGATAGAATCTAAATTCTTTATGTTTTATTATTAATATCTTGATAATATTTTATTATTTTTACAAGGTCTTTTGAAGGTTGAGAAAAAGTGTTATCGGGACGATATTGAATACGAAATATGAATGCACTATAATGAGTAAAAGGTGGAGTATTTTGCGAACATAAATGTATTGAATGCATAAAGTCGAGAAGTGATATTCGTAAGGCGATTAAGCTTTTTTGCGGGGAGTCCGGGGTATATTTTTATCTCATTTTGAGGTTCTATAGCTTAAAGAAATCGTTTTTTATACAAAAACGAAATAAGTAGCGTAAAATGAAGATGTTATTTTTTAATGTGGTTATTGAATAAGAAGTTTATTTTTTGGTAACGATTAAAAGGTCATAATGAAACGTAGAAATCTATTTTGATTAGTTTGAAAATATTTCGCTTATTGAAGGAATTAGGACAATAACACATGAATATGGAGGAGTTTTTGTTGAATTTTTCCAATGAAGAAAATCTTGTTAGAGACTAAAGAAGTGAGCTAAATGAAGATGTTTGAAAAGACTGTTATTGCTGCATCTGTAATGGTTCTTGTTACAGCAGGAGTGGCATATGCACAAACGCCAAGCCGTTTAAATCAATTTGAAGCGTGGGGAGCCTATTCTTATAAATCGCCCAAAAATACGATTTGCTATGTGTTATCGGTACCTTTGAAGGCTCTTCCAACGACAGTTAATCATGGTGATAACTTTTTCTTGGTTACCAAGCGTTCTCATTCTCCTATTTCGTTTGAACCGCAGTTCATGGCTGGTTATACGCTTCAAGAAGGGTCTAGAGTGACAGTGACCATTGGAGGTAAGGACTTTGATTTTTTCACGAAAGATTCCTCAGCTTGGTTGGCGTCATCAGAGCTAGAAAAGCAGCTTGTTTCTGCTATGCGTGCTGGAAGCGATATGACAGTGAAAGCGATATCAAAACGAGGAACGCATACCACTTATACTTATTCCTTAAAAGGGGTTACTGCTGCATTAAATGCAGTTCAAAAGTGCCATTAAGGTTTCGATAACTCTAAAATAGTAATGTAAATTGGAAAGCAATGGCCATTTCCTATGACCTTAGACCAGTTGGTTCATGTTCAGCACGAAAAACAGATAATGTGGTCGTGAAGGAGAGTTCAAAGCTTTCTTTAATTGGTTTGTCACAAGATGAAATGGTGCAGGCATTAAAGACCGTTGGTGTACCAGAGCGTCAAACGCGTATGCGTGTACGCCAGCTTTGGCATTGGCTTTATGTACGTGGTGTTTCAAATTTTGATGAAATGCTGAATATTTCTAAAGCAATGCAAGAAACACTTAAGTGTCATTTTTCCATTGCGCGCCCAGAAATTGTTGGAGAACAAATATCAAAAGATGGTACGCGTAAATGGCTCTTACGTTTTCCTGCACGTGGAGCTGGAAGGCCTGTTGAGATTGAAACGGTTTATATTCCTGAGGAAGGGCGTGGTACTTTATGTCTTTCATCGCAAGTAGGGTGTACGTTAACCTGCTCCTTTTGCCATACGGGAACACAGATGCTTGTTCGCAATCTGACTGCAGAAGAAATTTTGGCACAGTTATTGGTTGCACGTGATTGTTTGGGTGATTTTCCTGATAAGAATACTCCTGATGGAGCAATTGTTCCCATTGAAGGGCGCAAAATTACCAATATTGTTATGATGGGAATGGGAGAACCTCTTTATAATTTTGAAGCTGTTAAAAAAGCTTTATTGATTGCTTCTGATGGCGATGGACTTTCTTTATCAAAACGTCGAATTACGCTTTCAACTAGTGGGGTTGTTCCTGGAATTATCCGAACCGGAGAAGAAATTGGTGTTATGTTGGCGATTTCACTCCACGCAGTACACGATACATTAAGGGATATGCTTGTTCCCATTAATAAAAAATATCCGCTTTCTTTACTAATGGATGCTTGCCGTAATTATCCTGGTCTTTCTAATGCAAAGCGAATCACATTTGAATATGTTATGCTAAAAGATATCAATGATAGTTTAGATGATGCAAAGCGATTGATTCAGCTATTGAAAGGGATTCCTGCTAAGATCAATTTAATTCCTTTTAATCCGTGGCCAGGGAGTAACTATCAGTGTTCTGATTGGGATCAAATCGAGCGTTTTGCTGATGTCGTTAATCAAGCGGGTTATGCTTCTCCTATTCGGATACCGCGTGGACGCGATATTTTAGCTGCATGTGGACAGCTTAAATCGGCTTCAGAGCGCTTACGGAAATCTGAACGTTTACGACTTGAAAATGCTGTTGGTCATTAGTTAATACAATTTTTAGCTATATAGCGAAGCGATATAAAGTCTGTGCTTTTTTGTTTGTAAATTAATATCCAAACCTCGTGCGATAGCATATGTGAGACAGAGATTAAGATTGGATAAGTGCTAGACGAACAGTTTCAGCGTTTATATGCTAAATGGGGTAAGAGATTGTCTATAGTCTGTTTGCATAATCTCTGAAATAAGAAGGAAGCCTAATTTAGAGGGAATATGAAGTCTTAAGGATTGTAACTAATTTCTACCTTATTATCATACTCATTAATTAGGTTTTGTGTCTTTTAAAAGCATCTACGGTAATACCTTTTAAAAAGTGGAGATTGTGCAGTGCCTACAGAGGATCTAAAATATAAATACCATTGAGTTATCCATTGATATGTTTTTTAAGTATCTCTTAGTGCACTCTTCATATCACGATAATGCTTGTGAGGAGTATAACAAAAAGCTTCTGTGAAATGTATTGTACTCCTACACCTTTATGTTTAATAAAGGTGTAAATTGGTACCACCATTCTATTTTTTAGCTCCCAATGTTGTAACAGCTTTTAGTACTTGAGATGGTTTATAAGAGGTGTTTTTATTCTTTTCTTAGATAGTTTTTATCCATACAAAAACTCCAGCTTCTCTTGTGATGTACAAAGGAAAGGTATTGTTTTATTCAAAATAAACAGGTTTGAAATGAAAAAATCTTATAATATTTGTTTTTTTATTTAAATTAAAAGCGATACATTACACTTATAAATCAATGTTTTGTAACCACAAGGAGATGGAGGGCAAAGCTGGTAAAAGTACCTGCAATAAGCCAATCGAGAAAGCGAAGATAAAGAGGGTTCTGTTTAAGGATTTTGGTAAGTTTATGCGCTGTAAAAACGACTGAAATTGTAATGGGGAAAGAAATAGGAATATAAGAGAGTCCTAAAAAGAGCAGCTTTTGTGTTGCCATAGGATCATTTGCATTGATAAATTGTGGTAAGAATGTTGCGTTAAAGAGTATGACTTTAGGATTGAGAAGATTAATTCCAATACCAGCAAGATAGTTACGTTTAGAGCTTTGAGGTTTAGAAGATGTTGGTTCAAAGGAAAGTGTCGGGTTTCTCCTTAATGCTTGAAAGGCAAACCATAAAAGATAAAAGGCGCCAACAATTTTCAGAAAAACAAAAGCGTGTGGCGCAGCAAAAATAAGCGCTGATAAACCAAGTGCTACAGCTGTAACCTGAATGGCAAATCCTGTTGCACTTCCCAAGGCGCACATAATTCCAGCTTTTTTGCTTTGTGTAATGGTTCGTCCTACAGAAAGCATCATATCAGGTCCTGGAATAAGTGCTAAAATCAACGATGCTAAAGCAAATTGTACAACAATAGACCACTCCGGTAGAAATGACACGTCAATCTCCTCTTATTTTTAAGTAATGTTCATTATTTATACTTTGAGGCGTCTTTATTTATGCTTTTTGAGTCTTTTTAATGTTGTTTAAAGAGAATTTATTTTTATATTTCTTGTGTCGTTTTAATTTTTTAGAAAAAAAGAACAATTCGTATAGAGCTTTAGAATGAAAAAGTGGAAAAGTATTAGAAAAGTTGTTTTGGCTTATTCGGGGGGATTGGATACGTCAATTATTCTCAAATGGTTACAAAGTACGCTAGGCGTTGAAGTTGTGACTTTTACAGCAGATTTGGGGCAGGGGGAAGAATTAGAGCTTGCTCGTCGTAAAGCTGAAATGCTAGGTGTTAAAGAAATCTACATTGAAGATTTGCGTGAAGAATTTGTGCGTGATTTTGTTTTTCCGATGTTTCGAGCCAATACCGTTTATGAAGGGACTTATCTTTTAGGAACATCAATTGCACGTCCACTTATTTCAAAACGTCTTATTGAAATTGCTAAGGAAACAGGGGCAGATGCCATTGCTCATGGAGCAACGGGCAAAGGCAATGATCAGGTACGCTTTGAACTTTCTGCTTATGCACTTAATCCTAATATAAAGATTATTGCTCCGTGGCGTGATTGGGATTTTAAGAGTCGGACAGATCTGTTTGAATTTGCGCGTATGCATCAAATTCCTGTAGAAAAAGATAAGCAAGGCGAAGCTCCTTTTTCAGTGGATGCAAATTTATTACATTCTTCATCAGAAGGAAAGATTTTAGAAAATCCAGCACTTCCTGCTCCTGAATATGTCCATATGCGTACTCTTTCGGTGGAAGATGCTCCAGATGAAGCAACCAGAATCACTCTTGGCTTTAAAAAAGGCGATGCTGTTTCAATCAATGGAAAAAATTTATCTCCTGCAACTTTACTTGCAGAATTAAATCATTATGGGCGGGATAATGGTATTGGTCGGTTGGATCTGGTAGAAAATCGCTTTGTAGGTATGAAATCGCGGGGTATTTATGAAACACCAGGGGGGACCATTCTTTTAACGGCTCACAGAGCTATAGAATCTTTAACGTTAGATCGTGGCGCAGCTCATTTAAAAGATGAATTGATGCCACGTTATGCAGAACTCATTTATTATGGCTTTTGGTTTTCTCCCGAACGTAAGATGTTGCAAGCAGCTATTGATTTATCTCAAGAACATGTTGAAGGTGAAGTCACGTTAAAGCTCTATAAGGGGAATGTGATTGTTGAAGGGCGCCAAAGTAAAAAATCACTTTATTCCAGTGAGTTGGTAACTTTCGAGGATGATCAAGGTGTTTATGATCAAAGAGATGCGACTGGTTTTATTAAATTAAATGCTCTACGTTTGCGTACATTAGCAAGGCGTCATCAAGGTGATAAAGAAAAGAAATAAAAATTACTTTGATAAGTATCATGTGGGGGAGTGTTTTTGTATAAAACGCTTAATTTAAAAATTTTTACCTGTTTGTTTTTACAGTTCTTTCGTTGAATGTTAGATTTTTCGTTTTTTTGCGAATGACGGTAATAAGCAAGATCCACGAAAATAATAATGAAGGCTCTGATAATCAAAACAAGACAATTTTGCTTTATAACGTTCAATGTTTTTATTTCACTCAGAACGAAATATGTTTACAGTGAGGGTGGTTTTTGTATTGTGACTTAAGAGTATAAAGAAATTTACATCTTTTTGCTTGCTATTATTGACGAATAAATTCAAGAACCATACACCCTATTTTGGAAGATTATAATTTTTAGGATAAATAATGATGCGTAATCAGTGTGATGCCCTTAGCCTTACGCCTGAATTAAAGGATGCGGCTGCTCAATCGAGAACTTGGCCATTTGAAGAAGCACGTAAGATTATCAAACGGTATGAAAAGACGGGTTACCCAGACAGTATAATATTTGAGACCGGTTATGGACCTTCTGGTTTACCGCATATTGGAACTTTTGGGGAAGTTGCACGTACAACCATGGTGCGTCATGCATTTCATATTCTCACAGAGAATAAAGTAAAAACAAAATTACTTTGTTTTTCTGATGATATGGATGGTTTGCGCAAGGTTCCTGAGAATGTGCCAGATCGCGAGAAGATGGAACATTATCTTGGTCAACCGTTGAGCCGTGTACCTGATCCTTTTGGAGATGATTATCCTTCTTTTGGAGCGGCAAATAATGCGCGGTTACGGGCTTTCCTTGATCGTTTTGGTTTTGATTATGAATTTGCAAGTGCTACGGATTATTACAATTCTGGTCGTTTTGATGAAACACTTTTAAAAATTCTTGCTTGTTATGACAAGGTGATGGCAATTATTTTACCAACATTAGGTGAAGAGCGACAGGCGACCTATTCTCTCTTTTTACCGATTTCTCCTTTTTCTGGAAAAGTATTACAAGTACCAATGATTGCGCGTAATGTTGAAAAAGGGACAGTTACTTATATTGAACCTGAAACAGGAGAAACCATAGAAACAGAGGTTACAGGGGGTAAAGTTAAGTGTCAGTGGAAGGTCGATTGGGCTATGCGTTGGGCTGCGCTTGGCATTGATTATGAAATGGCAGGAAAAGATCTTATCGATTCCACAAATCTTTCTTCTAAAATTTGTAAAGTACTGGGTGGAAAGCCTCCAGAGGGATTTAACTATGAACTCTTTTTAGATGATAAAGGGCAAAAAATTTCCAAATCCAAGGGAAATGGCTTAACCATTGATGAATGGCTTACATATGCTCCAACAGAGAGCTTAGGGCTTTATATGTTTTCAAAGCCCAAGACAGCAAAACGGCTTTATTTTGATGTTATTCCCAAAGCTGTGGATGAATATTATGCGCATCTTTCTGCCTATGGTCGTCAAAGTTGGCAAGAACGGCTCAATAATCCTGTATGGCATATTCATAATGGTTGTCCACCGCAGGTTGATTTACCTGTACCTTTTGCGATGCTTTTAAATTTGGTAAGTGCTTCAAATGCAGAGAATGCAGGGGTTCTTTGGGGTTTTATTTCTCGTTACGCTAAGGGAGCAAATGCGCAAACTTGTCCAGAACTTGATCAATTGGTGAAATTTGCCATTAAATATTTTGATGTTTTTGTTAAACCAAACAAAAAATTTCGTATACCAGATGACAGCGAACGAGCAACATTAGCACAAATTGATGCAAAATTAGCCAATTTGCCTGAAACTGTTGATGGCAACACACTACAAAATACACTTCTTGATGTTGCGCGGTTAACGGAACGCTATCAAGATCATAGCAAAAAAAGCCCTGAAGGTGGGCCTGGCGTTTCCAATGTTTTTTTTCAAATGTTGTATGAGGTCCTTTTAGGACAAGAGAGAGGTCCACGATGGGGATCATTTATAGCGCTTTATGGGATTAATGAAATGCGTGCACTGATTGCTGAAGCACTTGCACGACCTATGGAGGAATAATGGAACGAAGAGTACAGGAAGTAAAGCGGCGCCGTACATTTGCAATTATTGCTCACCCAGATGCTGGGAAAACAACATTGACGGAAAAGCTTTTATTGTTTGGTGGTGCTATTCAACTTGCAGGAGAAGTAAAAGCCAAAAAAGATCGTATTCAAACTCGTTCTGACTGGATGAATATTGAGCGTGATCGTGGTATTTCTGTTGTGACTTCTGTGATGACGTTTGAATATGAAAATCATATTTTTAATCTCCTAGATACCCCAGGCCATGAAGATTTTGCAGACGATACTTATCGCACGCTTACAGCGGTTGATAGTGCTATCATGGTATTGGATGGGGCCCGCGGGATTGAGCCTAGAACACTAAAACTGTTTGAAGTGTGTCGGATGCGGGATATTCCTATTGTTACTTTTATCAATAAAATGGATCGTGAGGCGCGTGATCCTATAGAGCTTTTAGATGAAATTGAAGAAAAGCTTGCTCTTGATACCGCCCCCATAACATGGCCCATTGGGACGGGTAAAGATTTCGTTGGGACTTTTGATCTTCATCATAACCGTTTTCGCCAAAAAGATGATGAGATAACCCAGCGGATCGTTTCAAATCCCAGTGAGGTTGTCCATTTACTTCCCCAATATCAACGTTCCACTTTTCTTGAAGGAGTAGAACTCGCTCAAAGTGTTTGCAAGAATTTTGATCTTCAAGCTTTCCGTGAAGGTCATATGACTCCGGTTTATTTTGGTTCAGCTTTACGAAATTTTGGTGTTCGTGATTTGATCAATGCGCTTATTGATTTTGGTCAAAGTCCTCGTGATCAAAGTGCAGATCAGCGCAATATCATAGCAACTGAACCTAAAATGACGGGATTTGTTTTTAAAATTCAAGCGAATATGGACCCTAATCATCGTGATCGTATTGCATTTTTTCGGGTATGTTCGGGAACACTTGAACGTGGTATGAAGACAAAATTGGTCAGAACAGGAAAACCGATGACACTTTCTGCTCCACAATTTTTCTTTGCGCGTTCGCGCCAAATTGCTGATCAAGCCTATGCCGGTGATATCGTAGGGATTCCTAATCATGGAACATTGCGTATTGGTGATACTTTGACTGAAGGAGAAGATATTCTTTTTAAGGGAGTACCCAATTTTGCACCAGAGATTTTGCGTCGTGTTTGTTTGGGTGATCCAATGAAAGCAAAAAAGCTCAGAGAAGCTTTGCAACAAATGGCTGAAGAAGGGGTTGTGCAATTGTTTATTCCTGATGATGGGTCGCCTTCTCTCATTGGTGTTATTGGTGCTTTGCAAATTGATGTTTTAAAAGAGCGATTAAAAATAGAATATTCTTTGCCAGTGAATTTTGAGTCTGCACGCTTTAATTTATGCCGTTGGATTTCAGCGCAGAGCAAAGATGAGTTGCAAAAGTTTCTCAACAATCATCGCTCTGCTCTTGCGTATGATTTAGAAGGTGATCCAGTTTTTTTAGCGGAGAACCATTTTTCATTAAATTATGAAGCAGAAAGAGCTCCTAAGATAAAATTTTCTACTTTTAAAGATTATCAAGTAAGCTCTTAATGTAAAGAAGAATTTTTTATGTAACAATTTGGTTGATAATGATTTTTCATATTGAGTTAGGGATCTGAATATTGTTATTTTTTCTGAAAACAAAAGGAGTATGTAAAGAACACTTTCAGGTTGTATTATATAAAGAGAGAAGTAAATTTATTTATAATATTCAATAAGTTATAATATATTTGTAATTGTGACGTCTTTTAAAATTTTGATATATTTTTTCACAATAGCTTAAGACAAGGTCATATATTTAAGTATTTTGAATGTCAGTTAAAAATCTCCTGTATAAATAGAGCTTTTCAGTTTTTTCTTGTATGAAAATTGTATACAGTCAAAATAAAGCAAATAATCAATAAGATGAAATTTGTTATTCCCAATATGAGATCATATGACTTATAAGCCACGTGTCTTTTCTATATCTTCTGGAACGGCTTTTTTGCCTCACTTTGTTGATGCACTGCTCTCTGGTACCCTTATTGATAATTTTGCTCCCAATGGAGACATTCAAACTGCTCTTGCTGATAGCCTTATTTATGTTCCGACACGTCGTGCTGCGCGCGCTTTGCGTTTAGCTTTTGTTGAAAGAAGTAATACACAATCAACCTTTTTACCAACTATTCGTGCTCTAGGAGATGTCGATGAAGACAGTTTCCTTTTTGTTGAAAATCATACTAGCGCTTTAAATCCGCCTATTGGAGAAAGTGAACGCCTACTGCTTTTAGCGCGCCTTATTCGTCCATGGCGTGAAAATTTACCTGCGCATCTGCGTGCCATGTTTGGTACAGAAGATGTGCTTATTCCAGCTCATAGTGCTGATGCAATTTGGCTTGCTCAAGATTTAGCACACTTGATGGACGAAATTGAAACAGAAGGAGCAGATTGGTCGAAACTTAAAGATATTGCCCCTGACATGGTCGCTGAATGGTGGCAGATAACGCTCGATTTTCTGACTATTGTTACGCAAAATTGGCCACAAATCTTGACAGAAAGACAACGAAGTAATCCCGCTGAATGGCGTAATCAAGCACTCACAATGCATGCAGAGAATTTACGACGTACGAAGCCTGATAAACCGATCATTGCAGCTGGTGTGTCAGGTTCTATGCCCGCAGTTTCTCATCTTTTAAAGGTTATAGCTTCTCTGCCCAAAGGGGCTGTTGTTCTTCCTGGCCTTGATTTTTATATGGATGAAGAACAATGGAATGCATTAAGCACAAGCAATAAAGAAAAAACAGCTTGCGATTTTTTTGATCCTGCAGAAAATATTTTTAGCCATCCTCAATATCATTTAAAAAAACTTCTTTCTCTCATGGGGTGTCAACGTCGCCATGTTTGCGAAATTGGCCAACAAAGTAGCACAAAGAAAAGACGAATGGCTCTTTTATCGGAAGCATTGCGACCTGCTTCTACGACAGATAAATGGATACAAATTGTCCGTGATGATTATGAGGCTCTTTGTGCAGACTGGTCATTTATTGAAGCTATCAATGAACGTGAAGAAGCTCTCGCTATTGCTGTTGCTTTACGCAAAGCTATTGAAGAACCCCAAAAAACCGCAGCTCTTATTACAAATGACCGTAATTTAGCACGCCGTGTTACTGCGGAATTACAACGATTTGGAATTGAAGCAAATGATTCAGGGGGAATACCACTTGCCCAAACATTGCCTGTAACGCTTTTGCGGCTTATCTTAGAAAATGTATTACAACCTGATGATCCCATTGCTTTTCTTTCTCTTCTTAAACATCCCCTTACAACACTCCAACAAAACCGTCATCGTTTACGGGAAATGGCAGAAAATTTTGAACTTTTTGTTCTTCGAGGGAATACAGGGCGCATCAATCTTTGCGAATGTGATCAATTTCTTGAAAAATGGATTGAAACATCTTTTCATAATAGTTCTGAAATCAACGCTCTTGATCAGCAGAAATGTGAAGAAGCACGTTTCCTTTGTCATCTTTTGAGGACAGCTGTTGAACCTTTAACATCTCTTATGAAACAAGAGAAAGAGTGCACCATCAACGAAGCTGCGATAGCAACTGTTGAAGTTTTTGAAAATTTTGGTCGCGATGAGGATAACTCTCTTGCACATCTTTATCAACACGAAGCAGGACAAGCCTTATCAAAGTTCTTACGTGAATTGGTCAGTGATCAATCAGGATTAACATTTCATCTTTGCGAATGGCCTGCTATGTTTTCTGCATTGATCGCAATGCGTTCCGTTACACCTTCTCCTGGAGGACATCCACGTTTATTCATCTGGGGTACTTTGGAATCGCGTTTGCAAACGGTTGATACAGTGGTCATCGGCGGTCTTAATGAAGGGTCATGGCCGATATCAACCCGAAATGATGCTTTTTTATCGCGACCGATGAAAATGATGTTAACTCTGGAGCCACCAGAGCAGCATATTGGTCTTTCCGCGCATGATTTTCAATGGGCGATGGGAATGGATAAAGTGGTGATGAGTCGCGCATTGCGTGTTAATCATACGCCTTCCATTCCTTCACGTTGGCTACAACGCTTAGAAACCGTCGTAGGACAACAAGTTTGGAAACAAATCCGTGCACGAGGTGAAATACTCCTTCATTGGGCAAAGATGCTTGATCATACAAACATGATTTCTGAGGTGAAGCGTCCCTGCCCTGTACCACCTCTTGATATGCGTCCACGTCATTTTTCAGTTACTGAAATAGAAATATTACGGTATGACCCTTATGCCATTTATGCTAAAAAAATCTTAAGGCTCAAACCACTTAAAGCCCTTATTCATAATTCTAGCGCTCCTGAACGTGGAACACTTTATCACGCTATTCTTGCAGATTTTTGCACACAAATAAAAAATCTAAATGCTGCAAATGCATTAGATGTGTTGCTTGCTATTGGACGTAAAGAGTTTGATAAATTCAATTTTCCACCGGATATTGAAGTAATTTGGTGGGATAGTTTTGAAAATCTTGCTCCACGTTTTATTCAATGGGAACAAAGTTTAGGACTGCGAGAGCGATATTCGGAAGTGGTATCACAAAAAATCCCTATAGGAACAACAGGGGTAACCCTTTCAGGACGTGCTGATCGTCTTGATGTTTTGCCAGATAAAACGGTTGAAATTCTAGATTTCAAAACCGGAACCCCTCCTTCATCAAAACAAGTTCGTGAATTATTATTTCCGCAATTGGCTTTAGAAACAGCTTTACTCATACAAGGGGGATTCCCAGATTTTCAAGATTTTACCCCCTCAAATTTATTTTACATTCCTCTTAACAAAAAAGGTGAAATTAAATCCCAATCAATTCTTTTAAAGAAAAAAGACGGAAAAACTCATCTAAATGCTGTTGATCTTGCTAACAATGCATGGGAAAATCTTATCGCACTCATAACTTATTATCAAAATCCACAACAAGGCTATCTTTCACACGCAGTTCCTATGTTAAAACAATATGAAAGTGACTATGATCATCTGGCACGCTTATGGGAATGGTCAAGTGGTTTTCATAAAGAAGAGTAATCATGACGTTTTTTTCTATTCCTGAAGCCGCTCTTGATGCACAAGCAACAGCAACACATCCCCAAAAAAACGTGTGGGTTTCTGCAAATGCAGGATCTGGAAAAACCCATGTTCTAACCGAACGTGTTATCCGTTTGCTTTTAAACGGTACGCCTCCAGCACGTATTTTATGCCTTACTTACACGAGAGCCGCCGCCGCTGTTATGCAATCACGAATTTTTCGCACGCTCTCCAGCTGGAATGAACTCGATGATGCGCAGCTTAAAGAAATCTTATCGAAGTTTGAAAACAAACCTATCAGTGCAACAAAAATAACCTATGCGCGCCAACTCTTTGCTCGTGCTTTAGAAACACCTGGTGGTTTGAAAATACAGACTATTCACGCATTTTGCGAATCTCTCTTGCATCAATTTATGCTAGAAGCCAATATTGCTGGACATTTCGAACTCATAGATGATGTCAACCGCAAGAAATTACTACAAGAAGCTCGCTGCCAACTTTTGAAGCATCATGATGTACAACCCGCTCTAAAACAGCTGCTTAAGGTTATCAGTGAACATACTTTTAACCAATTGCTGTATGAAGCAGCTGAAAAGCAACATAAACTGTCTGATTTTTTGTCTTCTCTTCTGTCTGAAAATGGAGAAGAAAAATTGCGGTCGCTGTTTGATTTAGCACCTGATGATACAAATCAGCAATTACTAGAAAAAATTCAACAGACTGCTCGTCTTCCTCTTTATGCTCTTAACCATTGTGAAACCAATGGAAGTCAAAGCTTCAAGGATATGGTGGCAAAACTTTCCCAATTAGAAGAGGTACGTGATGAGACAAATATTCTCAATAGTATTTCTGATATTTATTTTACAACAGAAGGTAAACCTCGTAATTTTGCACTTATATCGTCTAAAAAATCAGATGAAATTTGGCCTTTTATTCAACAATTGATTAAAGATAAACAAAGCAAGCTTTCTGTTCTTTTAGAGAAATATCAGTGCGTAAAAGTCTGTGCACTCAATATGGCGGCTTTTCAGCTTTGTGCCCTTTATCTCAAAATTTATGCAAATTTAAAAAAAACCAATGGTTTTTTAAACTTTGATGATCTCATTGAGCGCACACTCCATTTATTGCAACGTGAAGGTGCAAGCCAATGGGTGCACTATAAACTTGATAAGGGTCTTGATCATATTTTGCTTGATGAAGCACAAGATACGAACCCTGATCAATGGAAAATTATTCAATTTTTAGCGCAAGAATTTTTTACAGGTCATAGTCAACGTGACAATATACGTACTCTTTTTGCTGTTGGAGATGAAAAACAGTCTATTTATTCCTTTCAGGGCGCTGCACCAGAAAATTTTGCTGCAAATGGGAAAATTATTCAAAAAAAAGCACAACAAGCAAAGCAGAAATTCGAAAAAATACAACTGCATTACTCTTTTCGCTCTACAGCAGATGTTCTTAAAAGCGTTGATCTTGTTTTTGAAACACCAGAAAATTATAAAGGGCTTTCGGCAGAAAATACAAAAACCATACACGAAGCTATCCGTACTCACAGTCCAGGTGAAGTTATTTTATGGGATGCTATTTCTAAAGAAAAAGACGAATTTCCTGATGATTGGCATGTAACTGTTGATCATTTAGATACACCAGCAGTACGTTTGGCAGAAAAAGTTGCTGAAACTATTGCAGGCTGGTTACAAAAAGGAGAAATGCTTCCAGCAAAAGGGCGGTTATTGCGTGCTAGTGATATTATGGTTTTGGTTCGTAAGCGTGATCAATTTGCCCTAGCGCTTTCTCGTGCCCTTAAACAACGCAATATACCTGTCGCTGGTGCAGACCGTTTACAACTTACTAAACATATTAGTATCCGTGATTTAATGGCACTTGCGCGTTTTGTTTTGCAGCCACAAGATGATCTTTCTCTTGCTTGTGTTTTAAAAAGTCCCCTTTTTGCTCTTAGTGAAGAGGAACTCTATCTGCTTGCCGCACACCGCACTGGCTCTCTTTGGCAAAGTTTGTGTACGCATACATCATCGCGGGTATCTTTTAAAGATGCTTTTGAAAAGCTGAACCATTATCGTACTTTAGTGGATAAAATACCAGTCTTCGAATTCTATAGCCATATTCTGAATAATGATAAGGGAAGACAAAAAATTTTAGCGCGCTTAGGCTCGGAAGCCAATGATGTGCTTGATGCTTTTATGGACTACACACTCGCGATTCAAAAAACGGGGTTACCAGGATTACAAGCTTTTTTGGAAACATTAAGTGTCAGTGAACCAGAAATTAAACGTGAGTTTGACCAAAATCATGAAGAAATTCGCATCATGACTGTTCATGCTGCAAAAGGACTGGAAGCTTCCGTTGTATTTCTGGTTGATCCTGGTAGTGCAATCTGGCATCCTCAGCATTCACCTCACTTGCTTGAAGTTCCCTTGAACAATGCACATTTGAGTGATCAACAAGCTTTTATCTGGTGCCCTAATGCAGAATTCGATACAATGCCCTCTAAACAAGCAATTTTGCGTTTAAAAGAGCGTGCTGAAGAGGAGTATAGGCGCCTTCTCTATGTAGGAATGACGCGTGCTGAAGATCGATTGTTTGTTTGCGGGTATAGCGGTGAACGCAATAATCCTCATACGTGGCTACAATTGGTAAAGAAAGCTCTCAAACCGCATGCAGTTCCCATTAAGGGTCCTGCAGAAGATATTGCAGCTTGGCGTTATTGTATCACAGATTCTTCTTCTGCCTCAATAAATCAGGAAGCCTCTCGTTCTGAGTGCCAAACACTTCCACCTCTACCAGATTTTTTCTCTCATAAAGTACCAGCAGAACCAATTCTCCCAAAACCGTTAAAACCCTCAGTAGCGAGCCTTTCTATTGAAGCTGATACAGAACCTTCCTCAAGTCCAAAACAATTTACTATTTCACCTGTTTTAGGAGAAACGAACACAAACAGAGCTTTTTCCATTGAGTACGGTAATCTCATTCACCGATTGTTACAATATTTACCCGATTGTCCCCCACAAAAACGTCGAGATTATGCTCAAAACTATCTCAATATCAAAGCCTCTCATTGGCATGAGAGCCAAAGAGAAGATGCTCTTTGCCATATTTGGAAAATATTAGATCATGTTTATCTCAAACCCCTTTTTTCTGAGCATTCACGTGCTGAGGTTTCCTTAATGGGCATTGTAAAAATTCGTGGAAAAGAACAAGTAATCTCTGGTCAAATTGACCGTCTCTACATCACGCAAAACAGCATTATCTTTGCCGATTTTAAAACGGGAACCCCACCAGAAAATGAAGCCGCTATTGCTTCCCATCATTGGTTGCAAATGGCTCTTTATCGAAAATTATTGCAAGCTATTCATCCCGATAAAGATATACAAGCTCTGCTTATCTATAGTAAAGAAGCCAAAATTTTCAAACTTTCTCCAGAAAAACTTGAGGCATTTCTTAGTGAAGTTGCCTTATAAGTTAGTCTTTTCCTTGCAAAGCATTTTTACACTTTATTTACTTTCATAAAATCGCTCAAACAAACACAACGCACAATCTCTGATGTAAAAAAGTCCTTTAATAATTTATCTTTGCAATAACTTGATATGAATTGTTATTATACCAATCTATAAAAAGTGAATATAAAGGATAAATCAATGACGTGTATAAAAGTTGATAAGGATAATTTTGAAAGTGAAGTTCTAACCTCTTCCACCCCTGTTGTGGTTGATTTTTGGGCAGAATGGTGTGGCCCTTGCAAAGTGATTGCTCCAATTTTGGATGAAGTTTCAATAGAAATGCAAAATCAAGTTAAAATTGCTAAGGTAAATATTGATGAAAATCCGGAACTGGCTACCCAATACGGAGTACGTTCTATCCCTACATTACTAATGTTTAAAAATGGAAATATTTCATCGAATATGGTTGGCGCTACCTCTAAAGGACGTCTTTCTGAGTGGATAAAAAATGGCCTTAGTTAATGCCATACACAGTAACGATAAAGGAGAGAAATTTTAGTCTCTCCTTTTGATTTTTTTTACATTCCTTTTCTGTAATACATTGTAATAGCAATTCAATTAAATCAAAAATTTAAATGATTTTAAGAATCCACACTGTTATACGTAATTCAATAGATCATTTTTTATCAAAAAATTGTCCTGTATGAACAATGTAGGCAATTCCTTGTTTATATGCGTGCCAACGAATATTTAAGTGAATGATATTTTCTTCTTAGATAAGACTATTGAGATAGATAGTGCTTTCAACACATAAAAGGAGATTTTAAGCAAAAACTTTGCAAATTACTTTTTTGAAGCTCACAATTTTTAAGCAGAAAGAAACAAGCAATTCACTACAGGTTATATAATGCTCTTCTAAAGGGTTACCACTTCAATTTAAAATTCTCTTATACTATTCTCTAAAATCAAAATTGTAGGTATCAGATTCTCTAAAATAAATTGATGAATTCCTATAAATTAACGACTGTTCTTTGCAATTTATGTCATTGTTATATGAAAGAGTCAGCATTTCACTTCATCTTCCATGGTTGGTGTCTCCATTGAAGCCTTCTTTATGTTGTCCATCATCTCAAATTTCATAGGTAGTACTGAGGTATTATCAAATTAAAAATGATGATGTCCATGTTTTTTTTAAAATGTACGAATTGCGAAAGACTGTTGCAAACATTCAATGGAATGTTGCGCTGATTTAACTGTTACATGACGCCCATGTTCTTTATAATGTAAGGTGAGTGCAAAAGTGGCAAGCTCTAAAAGAGCTGTATTTCTTTCTGGCCACTCAACAAGTAAAATATTTTTCTCACGAGCTTCATGAAGCCCTAATTCATCAATTTCTTCTGCCATAGAAAGGCGATAAAGATCAGCATGAATAATTTCAAACTTTGGAAGTTGATAGCTTTGCACAAGAGTAAAAGTAGGGCTTGGAACATCCATAGTGTTATCGTTCGCAAGTGTTTGAATGATTGTACGTGCAATGGTTGACTTTCCAGTTCCAAGATCTCCTTGCAGCGTTACAAGATCTCCTGGCTTTAAAGAAAGAGCTAAATTTTGTGAAAAAAGCTTTGTTGCCTCTTCATTTTCAAGAAAAAAACTAAAATTCATTAAAAGTTCCATGAAATGGATGAAAAATTTTTGTTATCATAAAGGTTAAAATTAAAAAATCGTATCTCCTTTGGAGAGTGGGAAAAAACATTTAACTGTTGTTCCTTTTCCAGAACCGGTAAGAATTTCAACATGTCCACCGTGTAGTTCAACGAAACTTTTTACAAGGGAAAGGCCAAGACCCGCTCCCGCACGCCCACCATGGTGTGAATGGGAAGAAAAACGTTTAAAAATACGATCAAGGACATCTTCTGGGATGTCAGAGCCCTGATTGTGAACGCTAAAGACAATGTTATCATCTTGTTCATCAACGCAAAATTCAATAGTACTCGCCTCCGTTGCAAAATTAATAGCATTACTCAGGACATTCACAAAAATTTGATGCAAGCGCTTTTCATCAGCAGAAATAGAATTTAAGGAAGGAGAAATTTGTTGTAAAAGCGTAATATGACGTCCATTAAGGCGATCTTCTACACGTGCTACTGCTTGTATCATAGCATCGGCAATGTTAACCGATTTTATGTCCAACTCCATAATGCCTGCATCAAGGGTAGCAAGATCAAGAATATCGTTAACAATATTTAAAAGAGTTCCTGATTCTGAATGAATGTGTTCAAGATATTCTTGTTGACGTTCATTGATAGAACCGAAAATTTGATCACGTAAAATATCGGAAAATCCAATAATATTGGTGAGAGGTGTGCGTAATTCATAAGAAACATGTTGGACAAATTCATTACGCAAACGATCAGCACTTTCTAATGCTTCATTTTTTTCTTGAAGAGCACGCGCAATATGGACAGTGTCCGTAACATTCACAAAAGTAAGCATCGTTTGTCCATTAGGAAGAGGGACCAGAGTATAGTCAATAATCATATCATTTTTAAGATCTATACGACCTGAAAATGTTTCACGTTTTTCAGCAAAACCGGTAATGAACTTGGTAAATTGATCCCATTCTTGCCCCAAGGTTAAGGCTGAACAATGGCTTTGTAACTGTGTAATATGGGTTCCTTCTACCAGTAAATTATAAGGAAGAGACCACAATTTCGACAAGGCAGGATTCGATAAGCGAAGGCGTCCATCAGTACCAAAAACGACCACACCTTCAGAAAGTTTATCAAGTGTTTCACCTTGTATTTTAATAAGTGTATTATAACGGCGCTCAAGATCAATTTTTTCGGTAAGGTTTTCGTAAAGCCAAGTGACACCTCCTTGTGGATGAGGGTTCGAGACAACACGCACCGTACGCCCATCTGGAAGATTCCAAATTTGTTGGTTCGATTCTGTTTGCCAATAGGCTTTTAAAAGTTCTTCTTTCCATGCGCGCCAATCAGGGTGTTCAGCAATGAGCCCCTTTTCACGTAAACGTTCAAGAAACAATGTATGGCTTGGTTCACTTTCTAAAAAAGAACTCTCCAACGGCCATAAAATTTTGAAAGCGTGATTACAGAATTTTAATTTTTGGTTTGTATCAAAAATGGCTACAGCTGTTGAAATTTGGTCAAGTGTTTCACAATGACTTTGAAGAACATATCTTAATTCATGAGCAAGATTTTCATAGGCGCTGTCATCACGTGCAAAAGCTGCCATCCCTTCAGCTGTTGTAATACGTGTGAGATGAAAACGGTGCCGTTCTCCACCAATAACCGTATGAACATGTTCTTGAAAAATTGTTTCTGTTTCATCTGTTTTGCGTTGTGTATTTTCATTGAAAAGATCCCCCACGTCATCACTGTCTTCACGAAAGTCTGTCATTTCTCTAAAGGCGCGATTGATAAAACAAACTTTTCCTTCACAATCTTTTATCCATACGGGCTCTTGAATAAGATCAAGAAGATTACGCTGCATTCTCAGTTCAGTAAGAAGGCGGGCGATATCTTTCTGTAAACGAGCATTTTCACTCTGTTGTTTTGAGATATCTTGAAAACGAGCAATGGCGACTGTTCCTGCGATGACTCCTGTAACTTGTAGCAGTACATTGTTTGTGGTGGTGATAGAAAGATCAAAAGGGTGACATTTACAACGGAGTTGAGTCAATGCATAATCAAGTTCTCGCAGAGAATTTTCTTCAACCCAGAGCTCAAAACGCTGAAAATCTTTCTGATCGATTCCTATTTTTTGCAATGTGGAAAGAGCACCAACAACATGGGGTAAGGTTGTTGGATTTTCCCAAATAAGAAGGAATTGCTCGGTTTCTTCCAGAAGCCATTCATAATATTTAAGTTTTTCAGAAAAATTTGCCTGAATTATCTTCAAAGGCTTCTGTGCAGTTTTTTTTGCACGCACGGTAACAGCTATACATGAGAGAAGTGAAGCACAAGAAATTCCTCCACACAGCGCTAAAAGCAGCCATGGACCATTCGGCAAAGTGAAGAAAAATGGTAAATAACCTTCCAATGACTGAGAAAAAGCGCATGTTGGAGAAAAAAAGAAAAAAAGGCAAAGTATATACGTATAGATTCGGATCTCTTTTTGAGTTTTTTCTTTGGGGTTATAGTCACCAAAGCTGAGCACGACATCTTTCCCTTTTTTAACCCAAGGAAACGTATTAGTAACGGTAATGGTTTGGTTTATAAGGTCCTTGTGGTGAGACTCCAATATAAGCGGCTTGTTCTTCTGATAAAACACTTAATTTTATTCCTAACCGATCCAGATGTAGACGTGCAACCTTTTCATCAAGATGTTTAGGCAAAACAGTGACTTCATTTGTATAGTGTTCTGTACGGGTAAAAAGTTCAATTTGCGCTAAAACTTGATTGGTAAACGAAGCTGACATGACAAAAGAAGGATGCCCCGTCGCATTGCCGAGGTTTAACAATCGTCCTTCAGAGAGCAAAATGATGCGTTTTCCATCGGGAAAGGTGATCATATCAACTTGTGGTTTAATATTCGTCCATGGCAAATTTCTAAGGGCAGCGACTTGGATTTCGTTATCAAAATGACCAATATTTCCAAGAATACACATATCCTTTACTTGTCGCATATGATCTAAACGAACAACATCTTTATTGCCTGTTGTCGTGATGATAATATCAGCACTGGAAGCAGCATCATCCAAATTAACAACTTCATAGCCATCCATAGCGGCTTGAAGAGCGCAGATAGGATCAATTTCTGTTACTTTAACACGAGCCCCAGCACCAGAAAGAGATGCTGCTGAACCTTTTCCTACATCACCATAACCACAGACAATGGCAGTTTTACCAGCGATCATCACATCTGTTCCACGTCGAATACCATCGACCAATGATTCTTTACATCCATATTTATTATCAAACTTTGATTTAGTGACGCTATCATTAACATTAATAGCAGGAAAAGGTAGAAGTCCTTCTTTTTGTAACTGATAAAGACGGTTTACACCTGTTGTGGTTTCTTCGCTTACACCTTTAATTGCTGCGCGCTGTTGTGTAAAAAAACCTGGCGTTGCATCCATACGCTTTTGTATTTGTTTGAAAAAAATTTCTTCTTCTTCTGTTTTGGGATGCGATAAAATATCTTTATTTTGTTCTGCACGACTTCCCATTAAAATATAGTTTGTGGCGTCAGCTCCATCATCTAAAATAAGATTGGAAGGATTACCATCTGGCCATTGGAAGATTGCATCTATATAAGTCCAATATTCTTCCAATGTTTCACCCTTAACGGCAAATACAGGAATGCCAGTTGCGGCGATAGCTGCTGCTGCATGGTCTTGCGTAGAAAAAATATTGCTAGAGCTCCACCGTATATCGGCGCCAATTGCTTTTAATGTTTCAATTAAAACAGCTGTTTGAATTGTCATATGCAATGAGCCAGAAATACGCGCTCCGCGCAAAGGTTGGCTGGAAGAAAACTCCTTACGACAAGCCATCAAACCAGGCATTTCAGTTTCAGCAATATCAAGTTCTTTACGACCATAAGCGGCAAGTGCAATATCTTTGACAACAAAATCTTGAGCTGCCATTCTTCATTCCTTTAAAATAATTTTTTCCAAGACGGTAGGAGAAATTAAAAAAAAATGCAAGACAAGAAGAGGACTTCTTTATGTGAAAAAGCTCTTTTAAAATCTCCATAAATTTGTGCAACAAATATGCATTTATGGATCTGAGTAGTGATGTTACTGACAGAGTAGGAGATCTTCATGATAAGTTTTATTATATAAACAAAATTCTATCCTTTTCACGTAACTTTAAAGCTTTTAAAAGTTTCTAGAGGGAATACCTTTTAAATAATAAAAATGGTGCATTGCTTTACAGTTTTTATATCGATTTTTATGGGATAATATCGAAAGTAGTATACTCGTATTCTACTCACTTATGCGGTTTCTGAAAAAGGAAGAATTACTTTAATCTCATTATTAAGCTTTTTGGCAAAATAATATAAATGCAAAGCTATAGATTATCATGTTTATGGATAGGCAGTTCAGGATCGGTTCTTTAGGATTCCAATGTTGCACCTGCTCTTGGATAAAGACAGTTTATAAGAAGTGCTTTTCTCCTGTTTCCAACAGTTTTTATCAAAATACTATAGATGTGCGAGGAAACATGTTTTGTGATACTAAATGGAGCATTAAAAATGCAAAAACATCACTCTATTGAACACTCTGATTTTAAAACCGCTAACAACGCGCTATGAATTATAAATCAAATAATTAACTCAGTTTTAGAAGAATTTATTCTAGACGAGTAGGTTTTGGGAAAATTGACCATGTGGACGAAATCGCCAGAGATAACTTGGCAAGAATGCAGTCATTGCTCTAGGAGTAATTCCTACTCCTTCTAGAGTATATCCATTCTCTATAGCTTCTTTAGAAACAATGTTATCCATTTGCAAAAAGCGTATTTGATTGGCTGTTACGAGCGTTGGCACAAGAGGCAACTTACCAATCGTTCCTAAAACTCCTCCAATCAATAGACCGACAGAAAGAGGCATAGATAGGATTGTTTTTTTACGACGAATGATTTTAAGTATATTTTCAAGAGCATTTTGGAGGGTGATAATCTGGGGACCACCAAGATCATATTTTTTTCCCCAAGCTACCTGTCCATCTAAAGCACGTGCGATAAACTCAGCAACGTCACCAACATATACGGGTTGCAATTTGCTTTTCCCACCTCCAAAAAGAGGCATAATTGGTAAAAAACGTGACAAATCTGCTAAGGTATTAAAGAAACAATCTTCTGGTCCAAAGATAATGGATGGACGTATAATAATTGCCTGAGGATTCTTGTTATGAATGATTTGTTCACCCATAAACTTAACACGTGCATAAAGACATGCAGTGTTTTCGCTAGCCACAAGAGTCGACATATAGATGAGAGGAATACCAGCTTCTACTGTTAATTCAGCAACATTGTAAGCACCATCAATTTGTGTGCTTTTAAAATTCGATTGATTTGCTTGTTTTAAGCTACCGGGTAAAAACACTGCTGCATCAGCTCCAAGCAATGCGCGTGCAACAGAGGCACGATGCTTGATATCTGTTTTAAGCATTTGGGTTTGTCCTACTTCTCCTATTTGTAGCATGTAATAAGCTTTTTGTGGACAACGAACAGCGATGCGAACGCGATATCCCCGCTTAGTCAAAGTTTCAACGACATGTCGTCCTACAAAACCGGATCCGCCAAAAACAGTAATGAGTTTAGGATGTTGATAAAGTGCACAATCAAG
Source organism: Bartonella sp. AC329YNZD (assembly GCF_042196685.1). NCBI lineage: Bacteria > Pseudomonadati > Pseudomonadota > Alphaproteobacteria > Hyphomicrobiales > Bartonellaceae > Bartonella > Bartonella sp. AC329YNZD. Next base: position 159,565 of record NZ_JBHIQS010000002.1, read on the forward strand.
TTGCATGATTAAAAGGTCTATCTTTCAAAGCTTTAAAAATAGCTAATTATCTAGCACGGTGGTGTTTTATTGTCACGCAAAATATCACCCGCAAGATAAAGAGAACCACTAATAAGGACAATAGCCTCTTTATATTCCATTTTAATTTTATGCAAAGCATCTTGTAGATGTGCTTGTGGAGTAGCAAAGATTCCTGCTTTTTGGGCTGATTCAGCTAAGTTTATTGGAGAGAGACTGGCGTCATTGTTAATAAGCGGTATCGTATATACTTTATCGACAAGGTTTGCTAAAGGACGAAAATAACCGACAGCATCTTTGGTATTAAGCATGCCAGCAATCATAATAATGGGACGATCTGTTTTTTTTCTCCATTGTGTAAGTTCTGCCGCAATAACTTTTCCTGCAGCAGGATTGTGACCACCATCTAACCATAAATCAATATCAGGAGATAGTTGATCAACCAAAAGCCCTTGGGTAAGATGCTGCATTCGTGCGGGCCAATAAATATTCTTCAAAGCGTCATTTATGGTTTGTTCTGAAAGTTGAAAACCCGCTTGATAAACTGCTTCAAGAGATGCACCAGCATTAGCAATTTGGTGGTCTCCAATAAGGTTAGGAAGAGGAAGGTCCATGAGACCTTGATGGTTTTGAAAAACCATACGTCCATGTTCTTTATAGCTTTGATAATCTTGATCAAAGAGAGCATAAGATGCTTTATTTTTATCGGCAAGGGGTATTAAAGTAGCAAGAGTTTCTTCATAATTTTGCTTTCCGATGACCACTGGAACGTTTGGTTTTATAATCCCCCCTTTTTGAAAAGCGATTTGAGCAATTGTGTTTCCAAGAAAATTCTCATGATCATAATCAATGGGCATAATAAGCGATACAGCTGTTTTGTTAACGACATTGGTAGCATCAAAACGTCCTCCCAATCCAACTTCTAAAATAACAACATCAGCTGGATGTATACTAAACAGCATAAAGGCAGCGGCTGTAAAAATTTCAAAAATAGTAATCGGCTCTTGACGATTTACTTTTATAATTTCACGGATTGTCTCAGCCAATTGGTTTTCTGTAACAAGTTGACCACCTCCTTTTTGACCTAACCGGCAGCGTTCATTCCAGTTGACGAGATGAGGTGAGCTATAAACATGAACGCAGTATCCTTCACTTTCCAAAAGAGCACGACAAATTGCGGAGGCAGATCCTTTGCCATTTGTTCCAGCGATGTGAATAACAGGTGGAAGTTTTAAATGTGGATTACCAAGACGCTCTAAAAGGTGAACAATACGCTCTAAAGAAAGATCAAATTTTTTCGGATAATTTTTTAGTAAATCATCCACCACCCTTTGTATTTGACTCTGTTGCATAAACTTAAGCTGCTTTTGTCCTAGAAAGCGATGTTTGAGAGTCTGTTGGGGATGGATCGGAAGGGTTAAAAACAGCAGGGCGTTTCATCATCAAGCGTAAAATACGCGCAATTGTTGTTTTCATTTCTAAACGCGATACAACCATATCAATCATACCATGTTCAAGCAGATATTCACTACTTTGAAACCCTTCTGGTAGGGTTTCACGTATCGTTTGTTGAATCACACGTGGACCAGCAAAACCAATCATAGCGCCAGGTTCGGCAATGTGAATATCACCAAGCATGGCGTAAGAAGCAGTAACACCACCGGTGGTTGGATTAGTCAGCACAACAATATAGGGAAGTTTTGCTTCTTTCAACATTTCAATCGCTACTGTTGTACGGGGCATTTGCATCAATGAGAGTGTTCCTTCTTGCATGCGTGCACCACCAGAAGCAGTAAAAAGAACCAAAGGGCATCTTTCGGCAATGGCAGTATCAAAAGCTTTGATAATAGCTTCTCCTGAGGCCATACCGAGTGATCCCCCCATAAAGGCGAAATCTTGAACGGTTGCAATAATTGGCAAACCCTCAATCGTACCGCGTGCACTCAAAATGTTGTCCTCAACACCGAGTTTAGAACGGTACTCTTTTAACCGATCAATATAGCGTTTTTCGTCGCGAAACTTTAAAGGGTCTGTCACAACTTTTGGATTTTCAAGAGCTGTATAAATACCATCATCAAAAAAATGCATGAGACGATTTTTGGCACTGATACGCATATGATAGCCAGAATTAGGAGCCACAAATTGATTGGCTTCCAAATCTTTATGGAAGATCATTTCACCACTGGTAGGATCTTTAATCCATAGATTTTCTGGAATTTCACGGCGTCCCAATATAGAATTAATTTTAGGGCGAACATAATTTGTAATCCAGTTCATCTTTATAACCTTCCTTTAAAATATTATACACCTTTTGCATGATTTGAAAGAATATAGAATTTAAGCAGTCACATTTGCTTTGCCGGCTGACCAAACGAGTCTATTTAATACTTTTATCAGTATACGTATAGCTCTCACTCCACTGTTTTTTAATTTTTCCAATTTTACAACAATCATATGCATGAAGAGTATTTCCTATAACAAACTTCTCAGAAGTTTTAAGAACTTACATGTTTTTATTTTTACTTTGGTATTAAAATTTACTCCTTGCGATGGTTAACAAACGCCTTATTTTCTTTTAATAAAAATGGATATCCAATTAATCATTCGTATCAACAATTTTTAAATCAAGAAACCTTATAATATAAGCCACACTCATTCCATTAAAGATAATGACTATGATAATGTTATGTTAGCGAAACGCCAACACCAGAGCAATATTTTTTCAGAATGGTTTTTCAAAGCGCACGCTTTTCACATAAAATAGAACGTCAAAAACAAAATATTGTTCTTGTTATGTATTCACGCGTTGCTAGATTTAACAGTCTCAATATTCCCAAAACTCTCTTATGACGGTACCCATGAAGAGTATAATAATCATTTCTCTATGAAGGGTATAAAATACATTATGCTCTCCATTTTTACTGAAATATAAGGTACAAAGCGGCACCATAATACTCTTTTTCAGTTTTCAATGCGACGATAATGTTTGCATTGAGAGGATTCATATAAAGATATTTCACGCCTTTTTGAAAGTACTTTTATCCGCATACCACCTTCATTTATGATACATAAACAAACGATTTCAATTGATCCAATATGAATAGGATTAAAATGAGAAACCCTCATGATATTTAGGTTTTTCACTCATATTGTGAAACAATAAATTATCATTATAAATCAATATATTGCTTTAATAAAAGAGAAAGCATAAAATTTTATATTATGCTTTCTTTGGCTGGCAAGTTTTATTAACCTTAAAGTCAAGGAAACTATTTTTGTGTAATGCGTGCCATGGTCTTTTGGGAAAGCATTTTGTGTAAATATGTCATAAAGGCGGCTGCAAAAAGCGGTGTTGCTAAATTAAGAATTGGAATCGAAACAAAAAGCGCTATCAATAATCCTGCACCAAAAACCGTTGTGTAATGAGTATGTAAAAAAGTACGTGCATCTTGCTCTGTTCGAAAACGATAAGCAGCAAACAAGAAATATTCATGACCGAGCAAATAACCATTAATAAGATAAAAAGCAATTAAATTAATACCTGGTATGAAGAATAAAATAAAAGCAATTCCATTACCAAGAAGGCTTAAAATAACAAATTTAAAGGAAATGATAAGAGAACGCTGAAACGGCAAAGCTTGTCCAATAGGCTCATTTGGGTACTCCTCTTTTTCAATGATTTCAGCAGCAGAATCAATGAAAAAACCACCAATCATAGCGGTGATTGGTGCAATCAAAAAAGCTAACAAAAGAGCCAAACCAAGATTAAAAATGATAAGCATGCTAAAACCAATCCATCCCGCCCAACTAGGGAGTCCAGGAAGAAATTGAGCAATCCAGGGCCAAAAGTAAGACACAAAAAGTTGGTGCACACATAACCATAAAATGGTGAGAATGAAAAAAGTAACCCCCAATGCTTTCAGTATCATAATACGATATTGCGAGGTCAGAAGACGTTGTAAAGCACGATAAGCAGCAGTAAAAATCATAGATTAATAAACTAAGGAAAGAAGCAAAAAAAACAAGAAATATATTTAAAGTATGTACAGTGTAATTTTTTCTTTCTTTGAATTACAAGATTTTTTTCAAAAACATTATAAAAAACGGATAAGGCTCCTTTATTTAAAATAAAGTTTGAATAAATAGAAATTTTGATTTTTAAAACAAAGAAGAATTTAAAAAGCAGCTGTTGTAGAAGAAGTTTTTATTATTTTTGTACATAGTGTAGATTATTGCGTTTATATGATATATGTAAAAAATTAAGGAATAAGAACTTTGGGGAGGAAAGTTATTTACTTCTATTTATTCAGTAGATTTATCTAACTTAGTTTATTTAAGTGCTTAATTGTTTTACACAATTCCTAAAATTCTGTACTTTTCTACTATTTGGCAGCATGTTTTTGCCTCTCGCTTTCAAAAAAATATTGAGTTCAATGGAATAGGGGTAACGTAGTAGCTCCGTAGATATTCTAATTTTGGGCAACAGAATGATTAATATGATAGAAGTGGAAAAAATAAGCTTAGGCGATTGACCGTCCGATTCCATGGAAGAGCAGTTTTTTGAGAAGAAGCAAAGAAAGGGAGATGTCACTGATGCTTAAAAATGATGAGATTTTGAATTTTAAAAGCCATAAGTGCAATGAAGTAAGAATTCATTGAAGCACTTTTCATACAAGTGGTGCACTGTATCAAATAATTTTTAGATAATAACACCATTAATTTATGAAGAGAATTGATCATTTTCAACTTGAATAAGAATCCAAAATATAGAAATATTCTTTAATTTCAAAGTCTCTATTCAACATCAAAAAATTATTTACGTGCACATTATAGGCGAGACCAATGTATGGGTACAAAGCTTTCGATAAAAGAATAAAAATGCTTCTCATGAATCGTCACAATGTGAGGATATCATGGATAAAATTCTAGTCTTTGTGGTCTTGGTATGCTGGAGAGAGGAGACAGACATTTAATCTTAAAGACCGATCACTGAGGAAAATAATAAAAGCGTCAGTTTCATAAACTTATAGACAGTGGTACAATGAATTTTGTCTACACTCTTTATGAGCGTCAGTGTGAGGTATGCTTAAAATTGCATTGAGATATTATAATATATTAATTTATACATCATTTTCATAGTGAATAAGAGCTTCAAATAAAGTTGTCATATTTTCTCATGAGCTGTTCTCATCATGAAACAATCAAAATCATTTATTCGTATATCATAAATAGGACCAATATGGGGATAAAAACATTGAAGAGAGAAAATGCTTTTTATAAATTTTATCCAGTGCAAGAGCTTTCTCAAAATTAATGTTAGGCAAAGTGAATGATAGCTTGTTTTTTTATAAGCTGGGGAGACAGTAGTGCAATAGATCCTACTTTTATGAAGGCTAGAGTGAGATGTGATTTTTTTAAAAAATATTTTCCAACGCTTGTCACACCCATTTCGCAACAGCGCTTGTGAATGGTCTATGGGTAAAGCTCTCGTGAATAATATAAAACTTATAGGGCATCACTATACTCTTAATAAAAAGAGTACGTTGGTGCCATCATCCTTAGTGTTGTCCGAGACAAACTCTTGGTTCTTGAGACGGTCCATTATAAGCGCTTTTAGTTCTTTCTTAAACGTTTTGTATTCATACAGTTATCCTTGTTTAAAACGTGCAAGAAAATGATTTTTATTGATTCAATATGAGAGAGATTGGGAATGAGAGAATCTTACGATGTCTGGGATTCTAATTTAATATGAACAATGCTAGGTTATCATTATAAATCAAAAATATTATATACTAATTGAGATGGATAGACACCTATTATCAGTTCTATTTTATAAGGTGTTTTAATATCAACGCGTTTGAAGAGTTCTTATTTGCAAAGGGGTATATTTTTCTCATGAGGAGTAGATGTTTGGGGGGCAAAAAATGATACAATCACGTTTGCTAATTTTTGCGCTACGTGTTGTTTACTCATATGAGGCCATTGTTCAACTTTTTTTCTACTTACGAGATAAACTTGATTTGTATCAGAACCCATGACACTTGTACCATCTACTTGAAGAGAAATATCATTAGCAAGAATGAAATCAGCTCCTTTTTCAACGCATTTCTTTTGCGCATTAGCAATAATATCGCATGTTTCAGCAGCAAAACCAATGACCAATGAGGGGCGTTTTGGAGCGTGTCCAATCGTTGCTAAAATGTCAGGATTTTCAACCATTTGAAGGGATGGTGGTGTTTTATGAGCATCCTTTTTAATTTTGTGTAAAGATTGGGTTTGACTACGCCAGTCACAAACAGCGGCAACAAAGATGGCACCATCAGCAGGCAATGCGGTTTGAACGGCTTTTAACATCTGTTGTGCTGTTTCAACATGAATTGTTTTTACTTCTTGTGGGTCTGCAAGATGAACAGGTCCACAAATAAGTGTTACTTTTGCACCCAAATGTGCAAGAGCGGTTGCAATGGCATGACCTTGTTTACCTGAGGACCGATTAGCAAGATAACGTACTGGATCAATTGGTTCATGGGTAGGGCCAGAGGTAACGATGAAATGGCGGTCAAAGAGAGGTTTTTCATGCACGTTCAAAAGATTCTCTATAGCAGCGACAATAGTTAAAGGTTCGCTCATACGTCCATATCCAATCTCGTCACGTTCAGCCATATTTCCGATTTCTGGTCCGATGATATGAACGCCATCTGCGTGCAATTGTGCAACATTACGAATAGTTGCTGGATGCACCCACATGGCTGGATTCATGGCGGGTGCAATCAAGAGTGGACAGCGTGCTGCTAAAAGGACACAATCAGCCAGATCATCTCCTATGCCATTGGCTATTTTTGCAATGCGGTTGGCTGTAGCAGGAGCTAAAATAATCAGATCAGCATCACGTGCTAATCGGATATGTCCGATATCATGTTCTTCTTCGCGTGAAAATAAATCAGTATATACAGTACCACCGCTTAAAGCTTCAGCGGCTAAAGGCGTAATAAATTTTTGCGCCGCTTTTGTCATCACAACTTTTAAATCTGCTCCACGTTCTTGTAAACGGCGAATCAAATCAAGGGCTTTATAAGATGCAATACTTCCACCAATAATAAGAAGGAGAGATTTTGATTTCAATGATTGCACTTCAACAGCACTGGCATGAGAGGGGAGTGTGGTGTGAGTAGGGGGATTGCTTAAAAGACGGCGGGCTTCTTCTTCCATAGAAATACCATTTTGCGCGGCGCGTATGCGCAAAGCTTCTTTGGTTTCAAGAGACAGGTTACGAATAGTAATACTGGCCATAAAATACCTCCAAGAAATAAAAATGATTTCAATGATTTCATTGTTGATATTTTTAGCATATTAAGGAGATTAGAAAAGATGAAAAAAGTAAAAAGTAAGACAAGCGCAACAAAGTGCAATGATGAAAAGACTATAACGACCATAACGGTTTCTGTAACTTTGTTCCACAGCAAGTTGTTTGAGGGTAGCAGGAGAAAGATTAAAACCTGTTTTTCTCATTTGATTGAAATCTTCTTCTATTCGTTGGAAATTTTGAACCAATTGTGGTGTTTTGCGTGCCAGCGAAAGGAGAGCTTGTGCTCCTTCACTAAAGTCTTTTGCAACGCCTACGGGTCCTAAATTTTTACTAATCCATTCTTTGACAACGGGTTCAGAAGCTTTCCACATATTAAAAGTGGGGTCTAATGTACGGGCAACACCTTCCACGACAACCATTGTTTTTTGCAGCAATAAAAGTTCAGGTCGCGTTTGCATGTCAAATAATTCAGTGACTTCAAATAATAAAGTGAGCAATTTAGCCATGGAAATGCTTTGTGCTGATTGTCCGTGAATTGGTTCGCCAATAGCACGGTTGGCTTGCGCAAAGCTTTCGATATTATGGTGTGAAGGAACATAGCCGGCCTCAAAATGGGCACGTGCAACTCGATGGTAATCGCGGGTAATAAAGCCGTAAAGAATTTCAGCAAGGAAATGCTTTTCTTTTTTGCCAAGCCTTCCTGTAATGCCTAGATCAACAGCAACAATACATCCTTTTTCATCTACAAATAAATTACCAGGATGCATATCGGCGTGAAAAAAACCATCACGCAGTGTATGACGAAGAAAAGATTGAATAAGCGTAATAGCAAGCACCTTCAAATCAAAACCTGCTTCTTTGAGTTTGGAAGTTTCGGATATTCTTATACCATCAATCCATTCCATTGTAAGAACATTACGTCCTGTCCGTTCCCAGTCAATACGTGGAACCCGAAAGCCTGTATCATGTTGAATATTTTCAGCCATTTCAGATATAGCTGCTGCTTCTAAGCGTAAATCCATTTCAAGTCGTGTTGTTTGTGCTAAAGTATCCACCACACAAACAGGACGAAGCCTTCGAGAGGCAGGGATATAGCGCTCTTGTAAATGAGCAATGAGATAGAATCCTCTAAGATCTTTAGAAAAACGTGCTCTGATATTGGGACGAATAACTTTTACAGCACATTTTTTCTTATGGCCAGTTTCATCACTATATTCAGCTGGATGAACTTGAGCAATAGACGCGGCGGCAATGGGGGGATAAAAATTTACGAATAAATCATCAATAGAGCGACCAAGAGAACTTTCAATTTGAGCAATAGCGGCAGTGCAAGAAAATGTTTGGACGCGATCTTGTAGCTGTGACAAATCTTCCGCAATATCACGCCCAACAATATCAGGTCTTGTGGCAAGAAATTGACCAAGTTTTATGTAAGAGGGTCCAAGCTTATTAATGGCATATGAAATATTTTCAGATCGTTGTTTCTTTTTTGTTTTGCGTCGTGCTAATGCACTCGCTATACGATGACATAGCGCTGGAAATCCTTGAAGATCATCATGAGGGAGAGCACTTAAAACACCTTCACGTGTTAGAACCCATCCTGCACGCATCAATTGAAAGTAAGGGGAAATTTGCACCATTTTTAAATTTTCCAACCTGAATGCAGCGCTGCAATCGCACCGGTGAGATTGCGGTACGATACCCGCGAAAACCCCGCATGCTTGATCATATGGGCAAAATCATCTTGCTTAGGAAATTTGCGGATAGATTCAACCAAATAACGATAAGCATCGCCATCATTTGCGATAAATTGACCCAGCTTAGGGATAGCATGGAAAGACCAAAGATCATAAATTTTATCCAACAGAGGCATCTCGACATTTGAAAATTCTAAACATAAGAAACGTCCACCGGGCTTTAAGACACGAAAAGCTTCTCTAAGGGCTTGATCAATATGAGGAACATTGCGAATTCCAAAAGCAATCGTGTAAGCGTCAAAGCTTTGATCTTCAAAAGGTAGATGTTCTGCATTGGCTTCAACAAAATCAATCAGAGGGGCAAGACCATTTTTTTGTGCGCGTTTTTTACCAACGCTGAGCATTGAGCCATTAATATCAAGCACTGTAGCATGGGCTTTTTGGCGTGAAGCATTAAGAATACGAAAAGCAATATCACCTGTACCGCCAGCGACATCAAGAACTTTCCAATGAGAAAGTGCTGGTGGGGAAAGCCAAGCAATCATGGAATTTTTCCACACACGATGTAGCCCCAATGATAGGATATCATTCATCTTGTCATAATTTTCAGCGACAGAATGAAACACACCATCCACCATGGATTGTTTTTGTGTTTCATCTACTCTTGTAAAACCAAAAGAGTGCTCCATGCCACCCTTGGTTCCTACACGTTCTGTTTCAGCTGTCATATGGATGACCTTTCTTATTTTTCTTTTATCGTAAATGAAAGAGAGATGAAATGTTCAAATACGAAAAAACAACGTATAAAACTACGACGTTTACACAGCCAAAAACAGAAGAGTATCTTTAGATATCAAGATTGGCAACGCTTAAGGCATTGTCTTGAATAAAAATACGTCTAGGTTCAACTTCATCACCCATGAGACGAGAAAAGAGTGAATCTGCATCGGTTGCATCATTAATTTTTACTTGTAAAAGAGAACGTGCATTGGGATCAAGCGTTGTTTCCCAAAGTTGTTCAGCATTCATTTCCCCAAGACCTTTATAACGTTGAAGAGTAACACCTTTTTTACCGTTTGTAAAAATGCTCTCTAAAAGGCTCATAGGACCAAAAATACGCTCTGTTTTATCTTTGCGACGTAAAAGAACAGGAGGATGATATATGTCGATAAAATTTTGGGAAATGCGATCAATTTGGCGTGCGTCAGTTGAATTTATAAGTCCCACATCAAGCGTAACAACATCTTTAACACCACGTAAAATACGCTCAAAACATAAACTTCCATCTGCTGTATATTGTCCACTCCAACCTTGTTCCATATCATCAGCAATCAGATTAAGGCGGAGTGCTACAGTATCTGCTATTTTTTGCGCTTTTTCTTGTGTTGCAAAGACTTCAAGATTAAAAGCGCCAACAATTGCTGCTTGTTCAACAATATTACGGTCATAACGGGTATGAAGACCATTTAAAAGTTGACGTAATATACGAGCATCTTTAGCGAGTTGATACAAATCAGCTCCTGCACGAACTTCTCCCGTTGAAAGCTCAAGCGTTGTTTCTTCTAATCCAGTATCGATCAAGAATTCTTCAAACGCTGCTTCATTTTTAATATATTGGGAAGATTTTCCACGCGATACTTTATAAAGAGGAGGCTGAGCAATATAAAGATGTCCACGTTCAATCAACTCGGGCATTTGTCTAAAAAAGAAAGTGAGCAGCAGCGTACGAATATGGGCTCCATCAACGTCCGCATCTGTCATGATAATAATCTTATGATAACGTAATTTATCGGGTGAAAATTCATCCTTACCGATAGACGTTCCAAGAGCTGTAATAAGTGTTCCAATCATATCAGATGAGAGCATGCGGTCGAAACGTGCTCGTTCAACATTGAGGATTTTACCACGAAGGGGTAAAATTGCTTGATTTTGACGTGAGCGCCCACTTTTTGCTGAACCGCCAGCCGAATCCCCCTCGACAATAAAGATTTCTGATTTTGCGGGATCTCGTTCTTGGCAATCGGCAAGCTTTCCTGGTAGAGAAGTGATATCAAGCGCCCCTTTTCGTCTTGTGAGTTCACGTGCTTTGCGTGCTGCTTCACGTGCTGTTGCAGCTTCTACCACTTTACTAATGAGAAGTTTTGCTTCATGAGGATGTTCTTCCAGCCATATTGAAAGACCTTCATTGACCAAACTTTCAACAATAGGGCGCACTTCAGAAGAGACTAACTTATCCTTTGTTTGTGAAGAAAATTTTGGATCAGGAACTTTGACAGAAAGAATAGCTGTTAATCCTTCACGGCAGTCATCACCGGTTAAGTTCACTTTTTCTTTTTTAGCAATACCTGAAGATTCAGCATAGCCATTAATTTGGCGTGTAAGGGCACTTCTGAAACCTATCAAATGAGTTCCACCGTCACGCTGAGGGATATTATTGGTAAAACACAAGACCTTCTCATGATAGGAATCATTCCACCATAGGGCAACATCAACGCTCATACCATCCTTTTCACTTGTAATATAAATAGGAGTATCAAGCAGCGCTTTTTTTGATTGATCAATATATTTCACAAACTCTATTAATCCACCTTCATAATGCAATTCAACGGATTTAATATCAGCATGACGCTCGTCAACAAGAAGAATATAAACCCCAGAATTTAGAAAGGCTAATTCCCGTAAACGACGCTCTAAAGTTTCAAAATCAAACTCAACCATAGTAAAGGTTTCAGAGCTTGGTAAAAATCTAATTTCTGTTCCACTTTCTTGATCGCAATCGCCAACAACTTTTAATGGAGCATCAGCTACCCCGTGGGTAAATGATATTTCATGAATTTTACCATTGCGTTTGATTTGCAATTTAAGCCAAACAGAGAGTGCATTCACAACAGAGACGCCAACACCGTGTAATCCGCCTGAAACTTTATAAGAGTTTTGATCAAACTTTCCGCCGGCATGAAGCTGTGTCATAATAACTTCAGCTGCAGAAATACCTTCTGTTGGATGGATATCTGTCGGAATTCCGCGTCCATTATCACGAACAGAACAAGAACCATCAGCATGGAGTGTGACGTTTACAAGAGTTGCATGACCGGCTAAAGCCTCATCGATAGCATTGTCTACAACTTCATAGACCATATGATGTAACCCCGATCCATCATCAGTGTCACCGATATACATCCCAGGACGTTTGCGTACAGCATCAAGACCTTTGAGAACTTTGATAGAAGCCGCATCATAGTCATGGCTTTTTGCCGGTGAGGTTATTTCATCACTCATAAGTTAGTCCATTCCTGTGTTCAATTTCAATATTTTATCCGCTTTTTTAAAGCTCAATGTTCTGATAAGTTATTTATGGAATAACCACATTAAACATTTACCGTATATCAGATCTAGATTCAATATCTGTCGATATATAATGGAAAGAATGATGAAATGATATGACACAATTATACAGTAAAATACCGTCATTTAGGGTGATAATATAAGACAAGTAAGCACCTCTTTGGTATATTTAAGTATTTTTACAGTGCGTGGTGAATATTCAGGGCAGGGCTTGAACGCCTTTAGTTAAGTGAATCACAATGAGAAGACTAAAGAAATTAAAAGCGTAATTTATCGAGAGAAGCTGACTGTTTACAGAACAGCGTTGGTACGAATCCTTTTCCTTTAAAATTTGAGGACGAGGCCAATTATGCTTTACGTAAACTTTAAACGTAAATTTTAAAATTATGTAAAGAGTAGTATTATTGTTTATTTTTACATATGCATAATATTTCAAAATTAGTTGTGCATCTTTATGTTACACTAACGAGACTTTTACTTTCTTACCTATAAATCAATCTTCAATCTTAATGAAGTTAATATTACGCGTTCTCTAAGTTTTTTAACTTTTTGTATGTTAAATTGAGGTGAGAATATTGTGTATATTTGTTTGTATTATTCCTGTCCATGGAGGTTACATTTCTTATTCAAAATAAAACGCTATTGTGCGGCTTATTCACGCAATTTTTTAAGAAGTATTTTCAATGGTTTCAAAAAAATATATGAAAACTGTTAAATTTTTTAACAGTTTTAAAAAATAGCAAGAATTTTATTTATTAAACGCCAGATATTTTGGTGAAGTGCGTTAGATAATAATTAAGGAGAGTTGCATCTTAGTTTTGAAAATGGGGGAGAGATTTTGAAAATAAAAAAATCTATATATGTAAAACATCTTCAATTGCGTTTACGGTATCTTTTATTCAATAATCCATACAATATTTTTATTCGTATTTTATTTGTAGCAGGGGGGGTTCTATTTTCCTCTTACGCAGAAGCTGAAAGGCTGCCTTCTTTTTTTGATTCGCATGAACATTTGGTACAACCTGATACAACGGATATCTTTCGTTTGCGTTTTGTAACAACTTTTGATTTTCCTCCTTTTAATTTTCTTGATCAAACGGGGCATCTTGCAGGTTATAATATCGATTTATTGCGTGCTATTTGCTCAAAATTAGCATTAGAGAAGTTTTGTGAAGTAGAAGTTGTTCCTTGGAAAGAGCTTGTAGAACATGTTAACAATGGTGGTGCAGAAGTTATTATTGCAGGTTTAAAAGAAACAAATAAAACCCAGCAAGATCTTGTTTTTACAAAGCCATATTTGCGTTTTCCAGCGCGATTTGTTGCTACTCGACGTTTAAATCTCGATGAGCCAATAAGTGATCAATTGGTACATTTAACCAGTGGTGTTTTATCTAAAAGTGTTCACGAAAAGCTCTTTCATCACTATTTTCCTGAAGCCAAAGGACAAGAATTTAAAGGCAGGGCGGAGCTCTATAAAGCGTTACAGGAGCGTAAAATTGATCTTATTTTTGATGATGGATTTGCTTTATCTTTATGGCTAAACGATTCAAAAACCGCGAATTGCTGTCATTTTGTTGGGGGGGCATATATGGCGCCACAGTTATTGGGGCAAGGAATGCAGCTTGCTGTTGCAAAAAAGAATGAAAAATTGGTTGATATACTCAATTATGTGCTGAAATCTTTAGAAGAGGATGGTAAACTTACAGAACTTTATTTGCGTTATTTTCCAATAAGTTTTTATTGATGAGTAGTTTTTTAGTTAAGGGCTGTTAATCTTTCTGCGCCTAGTCGATAGGAAATAGCTTCTGCGAGATGATAACGTGAAAGAGTATCTGATCCGTCAAGATCAGCAATTGTGCGTGCAACTTTGAGAATGCGATGATAAGCGCGTGCAGAGAGGTGCATTTTTTCACTCACATCTCGTAAGAGTATGGTCGCACTTTTATCAGGAATGGCAATCTGTTCTATAATTTTGGCAGGGCAATCGCCATTGGTACGAATATGATCAAACCCCATTGTTGAAAAACGTTTAGCTTGAATGGTACGGCACCGTGCGACGCGTTTGGCAACGTCGCAGCTTTTTTCTGATTGTTCTGGTTGCATAAGGTCCATAGCCGTCAAAGCAGGGACATCAATCCGTAAATCAATTCGGTCAAGCAGAGGACCAGAAATACGGGACTGATAATCGATTTGACAGCGTATCCCTTTAGGGCAAACATGGTCTTTTTCGCCTGCCATACCACAACGGCAAGGATTCATTGCGGCAATAAGTTGGAATCGAGCAGGATAGCTAATATGGTGATTAGCGCGGGCGATAACTGACTCCCCACTTTCTAAAGGTTGACGAAGAGAATCAAGAACCTGTGGAGAAAATTCAGGCAATTCATCAAGGAATAACACACCATTATGAGCAAGGGAGACCTCTCCCGGTCGTCCTTTAAGCCCTCCACCAATCATTGCGGCCATGGACGCAGAATGATGTGGGGAACGAAAGGGGCAATGAAGTGAAATGGTATTATGAACCGTTTCTCCTGTAATAGAAGCAATCAGACAGACATCTAAAAGCTCACGGCTATCAAGAGGTGGCAAAATGGAAGGTAAGCGTTGCGCTAGCATAGATTTTCCAGCACCAGGGGGACCTACGAACAAAAGGTTATGGCGTCCAGCAGCACAAACTTCTAAGGCACGTTTGGCTGTTTTTTGTCCTTTGATTTCGCAAAGATCTGGAAGCTCAGTTTCGATAGTATATTGGCGCGGTTGTGGACGTTTTTGAATTTGGGTTCCTTTGAAATGGTTGACTATAGTGAGCAGAGTCTCTGGGGCAAGAATATTTATTTCTGCATTTGCCCATGCTGCCTCAGGTCCACATTGAAAAGGACAAATCAGTCCTTTATCGAGTGATAAAGCTGTCATGGCGGCTGGTAACACACCATGAACAGCGGTAAGTGAACCATCTAATGATAATTCTCCTAAAATGACATAGTCTTGTGCTACTTCAGGAGGGAGGATTTCCATAGCAAGCATTAAGCCTACGGCAATTGGCAAATCATAATGTGATCCCTCTTTAGGTAAATCAGCTGGTGCAAGATTAATCGTAATTCGTTTAGTAGGCATAGAAAGTCCACAAGCGTGGAGGGCTGCTTGTACACGTTCACGGCTTTCTGCAACTGCCTTATCAGCTAATCCAACAATAGCCATTCCTATTTTACCGGATGAAATCATAACCTGTACATCGACAGGAACGGCTTCTAGACCGCGAAAAGCAACAGTTGTAATATGTGCGATCATTGTAGTTGTTTCCCCCCTTGAGATTTGGGAAAGACAATCATATCTATACATAAAAATCAAGAAGCATTTCTATGGTTTTTTATAGAGAAATCTATATACAATACGCAGAGTTTTGTAGCGTTTTCATGGTAAGTTATTTGTACAAATTTAACCATGATAATATGTTGTGCAATAAAACAGTTATAAACATTTATAATAAGCTAAATAAATATGTTAGGAAAAAGGAATGAGGCTGTTCGTGTTACGCAACAGTGCAAAATTTTGTGAAGATATAAGGGGTGGGTTACGTTATGTATCGCAGATCGTTCTTTGATGTGATAAAACGTGTAAAATATGCAAAGTAATTATATTTACCTTTCTTATTTGTATATTATTTAAAGCGTAGTAGATGCAAAGTGTATTAAAGGTATCTGATTTTATGGTATACCAGACAAGAATTTTATTAAAATCAGGAACTGTGCGCTGTGTATTTATGGGCTTGTGTTTTGCTTTTGCTTTTCCACAGCCACTTGCGGCGTTTGATTTTTTGGGTCTCTCTCTTTTTGGTCAAAAGAAAACAAATTCTCCTTCAAATAATGTCAAAAGTACAGAGCGATTTTATAAAGTTGATGTTGTTGCTCCGCCAGGGGCACCATTAGAAGGTGTAAAAATAGTTAAATCTGTCTCTTCTCTTGTTGCTGATAAAGAAAAATCATCTGCTAGTTCTTCTGGTTTGTTAGCCAAAGCGCGTTCAGATTATCGGGTAATTCTTTCCGCTCTTTATGCTGATGGACGCTACGGTGGTGTTATTAGTATTAAAATTAATGGTTTAGAAGTTGCTGATTTAAGTCCGGTAACTCAACTTCCAGTACAATCTAATATTGTTATTACGATTAATGCTGGTCCACAATATGTTTTTAGTATTGCAAATATTGATAAAGTTGCTCTGTTTGCAAAACATCAAAAGCATAAAATACCCACAATTGAAGAATTGGACTATAAAGTTGGAGCTATTGCCAAATCTGAAACTATTTTGAAAGCAGAAAAATGGGCGGTAGAAGGATGGCGCCAACAAGGTTATCCTAAAGCTAAAGTTATAAAGAGGGAGATTGTGGCTGACCATGCTGCATTGCGTGTAGAAGGACGGATTATTGTTGATCCTGGACAAAAGGCTTATTATGGTCCTTTAAGTGTGCGCAATATAAGTAATAAACCACGTGTAGATTCAGCTTATATCGCATGGATGACAGGATTGAAACCAGGACAGCAATACGATTCTGATGCATTAACCAAGGCTAGTGAGCGTCTTGCGCGCCTTGGTATTTTTCGTGCTATTAATATACATGAGGCTGATACAATTAATCCTGATGGACGTTTACCACTTACGCTTGTTGTACAAGAACGCAAACCGCGTCGTTTTGGTATAGGTGGCGGCTACTCAACATTAGATGGTGCTGGTTTTGAAGCTTATTGGATGCATAACAATCTTTTTGGTCATGCAGAAGTCCTTAAAGTTGAGACGAAAATAAGTGGTGTTGGTAGCGATAAAAAGCAATCATATAATTTTAAAAATTTTGATTATCTTTTGGGTGGCACATTTATAAAGCCTGGTGTATTTACTCCTAATACGGACTTCAGATCAGAATTAAAAATACAGCAAGATATTCTAGAAAATTATACGACAAAAGCGATAAAAGGGAAATTAGGTATTACGCATATTTTCAATGGTAATCTATCGGGACAGGCTGCTTTAGAAGTTTCGAATAGTTATTCACGTGATATCTATTTTGGGAACCGTAATTTTACAACAATTGGATTTCCTAGTGGTTTGATTTACGATAGTCGTAATAATAAGCTCAATGCGACAAAAGGTTTGTATGGTGAAGTTCTGATTGAGCCTTTTTATGAAATGCGTTTTAGCAATTTTGTGACAAAAATAACGGCAGAATGTCGTTCTTATTGGGCGTTAGATGAAGGGGATCGTTTTGTTTTTGCTGCGCGGGCAAAGCTTGGGACCATTTTGGGGAATGAGACAGCACAGGTTCCTGCGGATACGCTTTTTTTTGCTGGTGGTGGGGGCTCTATTCGTGGTTATGCTTACCGTAATATTGGTATCAAAACAGAAAATGATGCTATTGTTGGTGGAAGGTCACTTATTGAGGGATCGGCAGAATTGCGTGTTTCTTTAAATGATAAGATAGGATTTGTCAGTTTTCTTGATGGAGGTATCGCAGGGAAAAAGGCGAATTTTGATTTTTCTCAAAAAATTAAATGGGGAGCTGGTATAGGAGGTCGTTATATGACGGGTCTTGGTCCTTTACGCGTTGATTTAGCCTTTCCTTTAAAGAGAGAGCAGGGCGATCCTCGCATTGGTTTTTATGTGGGTATAGGACAAGCATTTTAATGAAAAAAGGTGTACGTTTATCAGTTTTCTTCTTTGGATTTTTGTGTTTTGTGGTGGGGAGTTTTGTTTTTACGCAAAGGGGAGGAAATCTTTTCTCTAACGAGATGAAAACAGATAATCGCTCATGGTTTGTTTCTTTAATTGAACGCAAGCTTTCAGCGCCTAATCGTCAAGTTCGTTTACACAATATGCAAGGGGCACTGTCTTCTCAAACGTCCATTGATGCTATTACTATCAGTGATAAAAAAGGAGTTTGGCTTAAAATTACCAATGCTAAAATGGATTGGAATCGTCTAGCATTGCTGAGAGGGCGGATGGATATTAATCAACTTTCGGCAGAACAAGTTACGTTTTTACGCAAACCGCAAGGCAATTCTTCTCTTGTTTCTTCCCTTGAGATGGGTAAGTTTTCTTTCCCAAAATTGCCACTTGCTCTTTCTATCAATGCGCTTACAGCTCAACATATAACGTTTGAACAGAATCTTTTTGGTTTTTCTGCTGATATGTCTTTAGAAGGCAATGTCACTTTAGATAGTGGTGATTTTAATGTTGATATAGAGACACATCGTTTAGATGCACCTGGCTCTTTTTCTATTCTAACGAAGATATCTGATAGCAATCGTACAGCCAAAATTGATATTTCTGCTAATGAGCCACAAAATGGCATTTTAACGAATGTTTTCAACATTGAAAAACACCCAGCATTAAATCTCGCCATTAAAGGTGAAGGTACTTTTGATGATTTGGTTGTTAGACTTTCGTTGGAAGCTGATCATTCTTCTGTTTTAGAAGGCAATATTATTTTTGCAAATATTGCAGAAGGACATAGTTTGTCTACGAAACTAGTGGGCAAACTGAACCCTTTAATGCCTTCTCAATATCGTGACATCTTTGAGTCTGATGTAACGTTGAAAGCACAAGCAAGAAGGACAAGAGAAGGTGTGATGCATCTTGATCAGATGGTTATTCAGAGCAAAGAAATGAATGTTTTATCCAATGCTGAAATAACAGCTGATGGATTTTTGCGGCGGCTTTTTGTTGATGGAAAAATGGCTCTTGAGAAAGAAAAAGGATTTGTTCATTTATCAGTATCAGAGGCACATAAGCATGCAAAGAATATTTCTTTGAACATTGACTATGGTCGTGAAGGGCAACAATCTTGGAATGGGCAGCTCGTTGTACGTCATTTAAGCAATAAAAATATTTATATTCATGATGCGATTTTTGATATGGGGGGAGTGAGTGAAAATCTTGATGATGCAGCTTCTCGTCATGTTGGTATTCAGATTAATGGTAAGCTTCAAGGGATTAAAAAGATTAAGGGGTCATTAGTAGAAAATTTAAGCCAAGTGGTTCATGTGCATCTAGATACGGATATTGTTTCTAGAAAACCAATTTTGATTCATGATTTTAGTATAACGTCTCAGGGTTTTTCTTCTTGGTTAAAAGGGACAATGGAGCATTTTATTTTTAAAGGCGATCTTGGTTTAAAAGCTCAAACATTAGCTCCTTTGGAAGTATTCAGTAAACAATCGCTCTCTGGTAGTGCAGATATTAAAGCCAAAGGAACTATCGGTTTATTGAGTGGCATTTTTGATCTCAAATTATCAGGAATGGCTAACAATATGCAAATAGGTGTGCAGCCTTTTGATCGTTTATTCAAAAATAATATCACTCTTTCAGGTGGAGCTGCTCGAAATACGAAGGGTTTCATTTTGCGTCATTTAAATTTGAAAAATCAATATGCAAACATAAAGGCTGATGGTTATTTTTCAGATGAAAGTGCTAAAATGGACTTATCTGCTCAAGTATTTGATCTAGCTCAATTAGATCCGAAGATAAGTGGTGCACTTACAATTCAAGGTACGGTGAGGGGGCGCAATAGCCATATAAAACTCAATACACGTGCTCATGTGGCTGAAGCACTCTTTGTGGGGAAGAAACTTCAAAACACAACGTTTAACATAGAGGCACTTATGGATAATACAGCACCGATTACCTCTTTAACAGGAGTTGTAAAAGGTGAAGGAACTTTTGCTAAAAAGCCGTTGTATTTATCTGCTTCTTTTCAAAATTCTCAGAAGATGAGAAAACTTAGAGATATCGATATTAGAGGGGGAAATGCAAAAATAACCGGTGATCTTTCTCAACAACTTGGAGGTTTTGTGAAAGGAGCGTTGCATATTGATGCCGATGATATTTCAGTGCTTTCAGCGTTATTTTTGCAGGATGGTAGTGGAAAAGTAAAAGGAGATTTTATTTTTGATGAACGAAATGGCAGACAAACAATCAATGTGAAAGCGTCTGTTAACCATTTGAGTTTTGCCAAGAATAAAATAAAAAAATTGGCAATAGATGCTGACATATTCGATCCTTTTAGCATGACTCAGTTTGAAGGAGTTATCAATGCAGAACATATTCAAACACCGTTGATAATGGTCAATCGTTTAAATGTTCACGCCGATAGAAATAATGGACAAACGGTTTTTACTGTCCAAGCGATGTTGCATGATACTCTCAATGCACAACTTTCTGGTCGTTTAATGGTTGAGGAACTTCCAGACAATATAAAACGAAAAGTGCAAATTGAAAATGTGGATTTAAAACAACATACTTTTCATGCAACATTGCCGAAGCCATCCATAATTGCTTTTGATAAAGATGGAATGACAATCAATGAATTAGGAATTGCAATAAATGGAGGCAATATCATCCTTGCAGGGAATATTCAAGATACCCTGAATTTACAACTTACAATGAATGCGCTTCCTGCTACTTTAGTCAATCTGTGGAAATCCGATCTTGGAGCAGCAGGGAGTGTAACAGGGCAGGTTATGATTCGTGGTCATTTAAAAAAACCTGATATAACTTACGATATAAAAGGTGAAGGACTGACAACCGTTGCTTTTCAAGATAAAAAAATTATGCCTTTTTCTCTCTCTGCTACGGGAAAAACCATAGATCAAAACCTTACTTTGAATGCAAATTTAATAGGAGAAGGAGTGCAAGCACAGGCACAAGGACGTGTATCTTTAGATCAAGCCAAGCTTGATCTTCATATTAATTTACAAAATGTATCTGCGCGCTTGGCGAATAGTTTTATTACAGGACAAGCGTTTGATGGGGCGGTGATAGGCAAGGTTGATATTGGTGGAACAATAAAGGATCCATATGCTCATTTCGAGTTTTCTGGTAAAAGTTTAACCACTATGACGCCTAAAGGACCGATGTCGGTCAATATAAATGCTCATGGTTCTTACAAAAAATTGACATTGCATATCGAGAATATGGTAGCTACTGGAGATAAAGGGTTAGATCTCTCCATCAATGGTCCTGTTTCCGTCAATGGTTTAGAGGCAAAACTAAACATTAAAGGGATAATGCCTCTTGATTTTGTTAATCTCTTATTAGCCAAGCGTGGTGCATATATAATGGGTACAGCAAGAATTGATACAGCTCTTAATGGTGCGTTATCAAAGCCACAATTGATAGGAAATATTTCTATAGACGACGGGAGCTTTTTTGATTCACAAACCAATGTAGGATTGAATAATGTAACACTTGAAGGCAAATTAAAAGGCGATCATATTCTTATAGAGAAAGCTTCAGCTTCTTCGTTTGATGGGGGGGGGATTTCTGCTTCAGGTCGTATCTCTAATGATCTAGAGGCAGATTTGATCTTTCATCTTGATAATGCCAACTATAATGATGGTTCTATGATTCTTGCAACATTGTCAGGTAAGATGACAATGACGGGCCATTTTTTAAGTGATCTTGTTATTGGTGGTGATATTATCGTTGAAAAAGCTGAAATTCTGGTTCCTGATCATTTTAAAAGTGCTAAGTTTCTTGATGTCAGAAATAAGAATTTAACCAAATCGATTCAAACAACACTTGAGCGTGCTGATGTTAAGAACACGACCAAAAGCCGTATTGTCACGCAAGAATCTTCATCTGTTGTGATATCAAATATGCGCGTTACAGCACGCAATCAATTTTTTGTACGCGGAAAAGGGTTAGATGCTGAACTGGGAGGAGGCATTAATCTCGCGGGTCCATTGAATGATGTACATCCAGTTGGTGAATTTAGAATGATTCGTGGACGTTTTGATATTCTTTCGCAACGTCTTAATTTTGATCAAGGACAAGCGAGTTTTAGCGGTAATCTTAATCCTACGGTTTATTTTGTAACCAACAATACCAGTGGTGATATTCGTGTCACTGTAACTGTAAGTGGGACAATTGATAATCTTGATATTAATTTTTCTTCACAACCGAATTTGCCACAGGATGAGATTTTAGCACGTTTGATTTTTAATCGCTCTCTCAATGAACTATCACCATTTCAGATTGCTCAACTTGCGGCAGCAGCAGCTGATCTTGCGGGTGCTTCTAATACATCTTTATTGAATACTTTACGAACTAAAATTGGGCTTGATGATCTTGATGTTATGGTTAATGAAAAGGGTAAGACAGGTTTACGTATTGGACGCTACATACACAATAATATTTATTTAGGCTTTGAAGCAGGTTCTGATGGAACGACGAAAGGGACAATTAATTTGGATATTTCGCGTCATCTCAAAGCTAAAGGAGCCATAGGAAGTGAACAAAATTCTAGTATTGGTCTCTTTTATGAAAAAGATTATTAAAGATTAAATTTTCAAAAAACCAATTTCTTCGTTTTTTGTCTCTCATTTTTAAGTCTGAGGAAGGAAGCATAGGTTAGGAATCCTCTCAAAGAAGAGGATTTTTGTTGAGGCGTGAAGAGAACTATCTGAAATATTCGATTTATTCTCTAAAGGGACAAAATCTTCACGAAAGATAGTATGTTATTTTGCTGCTATATATTTATTTCAGAGAAATACCTTATCTTGTTTTCAAGCCCATGTGGTGCTGTTGCCTAAAGAATGTAGTGTGTGCAATATATTGATTTATAAAGATAATTTATCGTTATTCAACTTGAATTAGAACTATGCATATCATACGAATTTCTCTCGCGTTGAATCAATCAAAATCATTCGGCTTGCATGCTACAAGCTGGGAATCCTGTGTGGATAAAACTATTAAGAAATGACTAAAAATGCCTCTTATGAATCATCTCGAGAGCTAAGAGCTGTCGCAACATTAGGGGCTGGAAAAATAGTGTAAATGGTGCCGGTTTGTTACTCCATAAGTGTAAAGATGGGGAGCTTAATGGATTTATCATTATACAATTCACGAACGTTATCGCGAAATGGGTTTGGGGAAGACTTTGAGAGAGGTTTCTTTAAAACAAGCAGGTGAATTTGCAACACAATGGCATTCTGTTTTTACGTGAAGGACATGATTCCATTAAAGAACGTGATAAATAAAAGCGTGAGGCAAGCGGAGAATTCATAAGATATTGATTTTATTGTCAAACGCATTTAAAGCAATACTTTTTAATAATAAAAATTACCTATTATTTTAGATTTTTGTTTATTGTATTTTTGAATGAGATCACTTTTCTTATAACAAATAGCTCTCCAAACAGAATACTCCAAAGTATAACATTATTGTGTTGCAAGTTCACGTGCTTGTTTTAAAGAAAAATTTCTCAGTGTGCACTTGAGCCTATTTCATAAGATTGCTTGTGAAATGGTATAAAATACCTCTTATGAATGGTATAAAATCCATACTACCGTTATTAATAAAGGTATAAGTATTTATTAAAGATATAAGCCGGCATTATTATCTATTTTTTAGCTTGTCATGTTGACGATAACCTTTGCACTTGAAAGCATAGAGGTATTTTTATTGCTGATCTTAAGAGTTTTTATAAACACGCTAATGTCTCTTATGGCGCACAACAAGTGCTTTGGATTGATTCATCCTCAATATAAAGAAGATTTGCAATAAGCAAATTACATCGTATTTTTTATTTGAGATGTAAAATAATAAATTATGATTATAAATAAGTGTTAAGATGTATGTTGACAGGTATTTTTGTAAAAATATTTATCAGAGTTATATGTCGTATTTTTCTATTTTAGCGATTAAAAGAAAGAGGAATGTCATTTTGCTTTTCATCTGTTTTTTTGCATATTGAATCATAGCCTTATATAAGCATTAACGTTGTGCATTTGTAAACTCTTCAAGCAGTTAAGGTATTAGAGGAATATCATTTTAGTTTCTAGATGTAGAAAAAACAGCAAAGCTTGCTTTAAAGCAAGCTACAACAGTAAAAAAAGTTTTATAAAATCCTCTCTTATTTTTCAATGTTTTTCTTACACGGAGTGTATCTATAATTTGCAGCACAATTTATAATTGTTAGCTTATTCTATTGTACTATAAAAGACCGACATTTGAGGTGAGGTGATATAAGATATGTAATTTGACACAGTATTCTGAAAACACGTGGTAAATATTTTAGGGTAAGCCTTGTATAAGTGAATCACATAAGTTGTTATCAAGCGGAATGAACTCAATAAAAATCTAGATTGTTACAGATCAGATTGGGTAGAATCTTTGTCCTTTAAAATGTGTAGAGAAAAAAATTATCAGTGCAGGGATAAACACGGATAAAGGTTGTATTAATCCAGATTCTTCCTCCGTAACAATTTTTTCAAACCTTGATGCTCTCTTTTTCAGGGATTCACAACACTTATGAATGTTTCAACACTTATTTGAGGAAGGGAAGGGGTTTTTGAAGTTTCGTGGTTAAAGTCAATTGCATTCAACAAAATAACGAGTAAAGGTTTCATTTAAATCCAAGAAGTTTATTTTCAATAAACCATAAATTCTTTGCCAATTCTTGATTGAAGTAATGCTTTTTCTTGATAACAAGTCTTTTTTTATAAATGAAGCATTACCTTCTATCCATTTTTTATTTCAAATCTTATTTAAGGATCTAGAAATTAGGGGGTATGTTTTTTGAACTGAATATTATGAAGTTTTTTATAAAACCCATGTTCTTTTGCGAGCAATTCTTTTTGAGTACCTTGTTCAATTAGTTGTCCATTTTGTATGACCACAATTTTATGAGCACGGGCAATTGTTGAAAGGCGATGAGCAATGATAATCGTTGTGCGTCCTTTGGTAAGGTGATGAATAGCTTCATTAATTTGTGCTTCGGTATGTGAATCGAGAGCGCTTGTTGCTTCATCAAGAATCAAAATTTCACTATCATGAATCATTGCTCTAGCGATAGCGAGTCGTTGTTTTTGGCCCCCTGAAAGATTACAGCCATTATCACCTATCTGTGTATCATAACCATTTGGCAAACTCATAATAAAGTCATGAGCATTTGCTGCTTTTGCTGCTTCGATAATTTCATCATCACTAGCTCCTTCTTTTCCAAGCCCGATATTATATTTAACAGTTCCTTGAAAGAGAAAAGTATCCTGTCCTACATAGGCCATCAGGTTTCTCAGAGATCGAAATGTCGTGTAGCGGATATCTTGATCATTAATCAATATTCGTCCTTTTGTAGGGTCATAGAGACGCATAATAAGGTTAATAAGGGTTGACTTTCCCGAACCGGATGGCCCCACTAATGCTGTCATTTTGCCAGCTTCTATTTCTAGGTTTATGTCTTTTAATACTATTTTGTTATCAGTGTAGGCAAAAGAAACATGTTCGAAACGAATAGCTCCTTGCGTTTTATTCAGATCTTTAGCGTCTTTATGTTCTATAACGGTAAGGGGACGATCAAGTATTTCAAACATCGTACGGATATTGACCAAACCAGATTCAATTTTGACACGTACATTTGCTAGTCTTTTTGCGGGCTCATAAGCTAAAAGTAAAGCAACAATAAAAGACATAAATTCACCTTGAACACCTGCGCGTTGAGTTGCGAGGTAACCAGAAAAACAGATAATACCAGCAATGGCGACACCTGTGAGTGTTTCCATAATCGGATTGGTAATAGCTTCGAGTGTTGCAATATGATTTGTTTGTTTTTCAACATCACAAATGGCTTTATCCATTCTTTTTTTCATGACTTCTTCTAGTGAAAAGGCCTTAATAACTCGAATGCCAACAGCCGTTTCCTGTACGATTTTGATAATTTCACCAAGTGAAAGGAGCTCTTTTTCCATAAGGCTGCGAATTCGTTTTAAAGCCATTCGAACGCCTAAAAAAGCTAGTGGTCCTACGAGTAAAGTAATGGCGATTAACATAAAATTTTGAATGAACATGACAAGCAACAAACCACTAACGGAAAGCAAATCACGTACAAAAGTTGTGATAATAGTATCCATGATATTACGTACGGCTGTAGCATTGTGGGTCACGCGCACAAGAAGATCAGATGAAGTGTTATTATGATAAAAAGAGACTCCTTGTTCCATAAGTCGTGCAAAAATTTTACGTTGTTGTTCAGCAATGATACTATTGCCTGCTTTATTCAGAAAATAAGTTTGGGCAAAAGTTGCAAGTCCCTTGAGAATAAAGATAAAAGCAATGATGCTAGAAATCAAAACGATCATAGGAAAATTCTGCGCATCAATAATATTATTAACAACATCACGCATAATCCATGCGCTAGTTGCAGTTGTACCAGAAATGATGATCATTGAGAAAATAGCCGCACTGTACCAACGCGCATGTTTATGAAAATTTTCGCGCAAAAGACGGATAATAAGATGTTTATCAAAAGAGGAAATTTGTTTTTTGGCCATGAAGTGCTTCTATATTCTCTCATTATTTTATGCAAGATTGAAGCACTTTTAATTAAAAAGCTCCTTAATCTTTTTTACAAAAATAGCTTTTTCTTTCAAGGTTCATCACATCAATTTCACAACGGTGAGAGTGAAGAATGTAGTGCAAAGTTTCTGTGAAAGGTATAACGAAAATTCGTTGTTCATCATTATTTTTAGTTTTCAATAAAAGGTACCGGCGAGTTTCACTATTGTATTTACCAATTTCCATATTGTGATAGCCTTTGGCACTTGAAATGGTTCACAAAAACATTTCTGCTTTTTTAATAATTTTATGTATCATCTCCATTTGTGATGTGTAAGCAAACAATTTTGCCGCATTGCATGATAAGAGAGCTTAAAATAAGAAGACCTTACGATGTTTGAGTTTTCTCATTTAATACGCAAAATAACGAATTCTTCTTATAAATTGATAAAGCATTATTAAACTCTTAAAAGGATTTATACACATTTATAAAACCTTAAAAGCACCACAAAAATTCTATGTGGTGCTTCTAAATAATACTATACACATCATTTTGATGAGTTGCATGCGAATATTATTCTAATGCAAAACTATTTAGGTGTTATCACCATCATCATTTGCCGGCCTTCAAGCTTTGGCTCCAATTCGATTTTGGCAATTTCACTTGTATCTTCTTTCACACGCTGAAGAAGCTTTAATCCAAGATCTTGGTGAGCCATCTCACGACCACGAAAACGCAAAGTAATCTTTACTTTATCACCATGATCAATAAAGCGATGAACAGCCTTGAGTTTGACTCCATAATCATGGACATCAACATTTGGGCGCATCTTAATCTCTTTGATTTCGATGACTTTTTGCTTTTTACGTGTTTCAGCAGCTTTTTTTTGGGTTTGATATTTTAATTTTCCCAAATCGATGATTTTACATACAGGTGGCTCCGCATTTGGTACAATTTCAACCAAATCAAGTCCCGCATCTGCAGCCATAGCAAGAGCTTCTTGTATCGCAACAACTCCCTGATGTTGTCCCTCATCATTGATAAGCTGAACATGAGGTACCCGAATATCCTGATTTGAACGTGGTCCGTCTTTTTGGGTAGGTGTCATTTTAAACGGTTTACGAATGGTTTATGCTCCTTAAATTTTGATTCAACTACAGTTAATTTAATATACAATTATGCACCTAAAAACAACAATAATTCGTATCTTTTTCATTATTTGATTTATTACTTTTTGGAATGATTTAGATTATAAAAGTTTTTCTCTTAATTTAAAGAAATTGTTTTATGGAGGATAAAGAATCATGGATCAAAATATTTCTTGTCAGTTTTTTTCGTTTGAGAACACCGCACTTGCGGTACGCTATCGCAAGGGGCGCCAATCTCCAGGTTTGGTTTGGCTTCCTGGCTATCAATCCGATATGTTGGGAAGTAAGGCAACATTAGTTGATCAGTTTGCTCAGAAGAATGATTTGTCTTGTTTACGTTTTGATTATTCTGGACATGGAGAATCTGAAGGTGATTTTTTTCAAGGAACAATTTCGCGTTGGGTTAAGGAAAGTTTAGCGACTTTTGAAACCTATTGTGAGGGTCCACAAATTTTGATTGGTTCCTCTATGGGTGGGTGGATTGCGCTAAGGCTTGCTATGATGCTAGCACAGAAAAATAAGAAGCTTGCTGGCATGATATTGATTGCTCCAGCGCCTGATTTTACACAAACATTGGTGGAACCAAAATTAGGCCCAGAAGAATGGAAGGTTTTGGAAGAAAAAGGCTATATTGAACGACCTGCAGTTGATGATATAGAGCCAATGCCCTTTACAAAAACATTGATTGAAGATGGACGCGAAAATTGTGTTATGAAAGGATGCATTGATGTTGGGTGTCCTGTCCATATTCTACAAGGGATGGAAGATGAAGATATTCCCTATCAGCATACATTGACTTTACTTGATCATTTACCTCTCCATGATGTAACATTGACACTTGTTCGTGATGCAGATCATCGCTTTTCTCGTCCACAAGATTTAGATTGCCTTGAAACAGTATTGAGATCTTTTATTAATCAGATTAATGCAAAATAAGGGGTATATTTATTTATTAATGATGAAGATAAAAATATATGAGCATTTCTAAACAGCATTTTATTTTTTCTGATCGCTCTGTACCTGTACGGGTGCGGGAAAATAAGTATGCGCGCCGTCTTACCTTACGTATCGATGCCAGAAATCAGGAGATTTGTGTAACAACACCACCAGCGATAAATCTCTATGCGGTTGAAAATTTTATTGAAAAACATCGGTCTTGGATTGAGGCACGTCTTGCTCGTGTACAAGTCTCTCCTGAAAATGCTTATCTCAAAGAGGGGGCGACAATACCTTTATTGGGCGTTTCTCATACCATAAAGCATAGAAAGGGACGTGGAGTAACAGAAATTGTTACAGCAGATGCGGAGCAAGGGCCTGAAATTATTGTTTATGGTCAATTAGAATATCTTCCAAGACGCATTGCTGACGTTTTAAAAAAACAAGCGGCGCTTATTATAACGCCTTTGGTGGCACTTTATGCTCATCAGGTAGAACGTAAAGTCAAATCCATTTGTTATAAAGATACGAGAAGTCGTTGGGGCTCTTGTTCAATCGATAAGCGTCTTTCTTTTTCTTGGCGCCTTATTATGGCACCAAAAGAAGTTGTTGAGTATGTTGTTGCCCATGAAGTTGCTCATCTTGTTGAAATGAATCACGGACCAAGATTTTGGGCTCTTTGTGAAGAGCTATGTCCTGATAGTAAAACATATCGAGCTTGGTTGAAAGAAAATGCTCCTAGACTGCATGCAATTAATTTTGATTCATATAAATTAGAGGCGTAAAAAACTTTCAAATGAAGGCAATATTTAACGGAACTTTTTGTTGAGTGTTTTGTTGAGTGTGTGCTTGCTCATGCATCATAATGAGGAAGCCATTGAAGCTCTCAGCACGATTGTTCTCCCCTGCTTGGTTTGCTGAGTGTCTTCAATGTTTTTGCTTTATCTTTTTTGTAATTCAGCGTAATAACTCTAAGTTCCGATGACTTATAAAAAAATGGGAAGGGACCTTATGTCTGTTCTTACAGATCCACTTCAGCTATTACAGGCACTTATTCGTTGTCCTTCTGTTACACCTCATGAAGCAGGGGCTTTATCAACTTTGGAACAATTTTTGAAAAAAATGGGATTTCACGTCGATCGCCCTATTTTTACGGATAAAAATACAGATAATGTTGAAAATCTTTATGCAAAAATGGGAAGTGAAGGACCCCATCTTATGTTTGCGGGTCATACGGATGTCGTACCGCCAGGCGCATTGGAAGATTGGACTTATCCACCTTTTGAAGCTGTTATAGATCAGGGGAAATTATATGGGCGGGGTGCTGTTGATATGAAGGGTGGTATCGCTTGTTTTATTGCGGCTCTAGCGCGAGTTCTTGAGAAACAGTCCATTAAAGGAAGGGTAAGCCTTTTAATTACAGGTGATGAAGAAGGACCTGCCGTTAATGGTACGGTAAAACTTCTCAAATGGGCAGAAAAAAAAGGCGAAAAATGGACTGCGGCTCTTGTGGGAGAACCAACAAGTGTAAAGACTGTTGGTGATATTATCAAAATTGGTCGTCGCGGATCGATTTCTGGTATCATTATCGTGAAAGGTCGCCAAGGCCATGTTGCTTTTCCAGAACGGGCTGCCAATCCCTTGCCTTTGGCAAGTAAGCTGATTCAAGTATTGACACAAACAGCTTTAGATAAAGGGACAGAGAATTTTCAACCGAGTAATTTAGAACTAACAACCATCGATACCGGTAACTTAGCAGTCAATGTTATTCCAGCGCAGACAACGGTTCGTTTTAATATACGCTACAATGATCTTTGGACAAAAGAAACACTGATGGAGGAAATTGAAAAGCGCCTTGCTTTGGTGCAAGCAAAAAACAATAGTGATCAATATCCCTCTTATCAGCTTGAATGGATTCCAAGTTTAGGGGATGTTTTTTTGACTAAAAATGATAAACTCATTCAAACTGTATCCAATGCGATTAAATGTGTAACAGGGAGTATACCAGAATGTTCTACTTCTGGTGGTACTTCAGATGCGCGATTTATTAAGGACTATTGCCCAGTGGTTGAGTTTGGCTTACCAGGGCAAACGATGCATATGGTAGATGAGTGTGTATCTCTTGAAGCCGTGGAAACGCTCACTGCTATTTATGAGCGTTTTATTGTTGATTTTTTTGCATAAAGAAATAATTGTTGGTTCAAAAATACCTTTGTCTTGTTGTGCCATAAGATAAGGTGTGGTGATACGAGACTCGTAAAACTTAATATATTAAGTAGTCTTAGAGTAAGTGATGAATATTCTTAAGTTGGGATTCTTGCCTGTAGAGTCTTTAGTTAAGTGAATTACATAATTGAAAAGCCAAAAGAGACCTGTTTGAAGAAGCAGAACTGTTTAGACCATATTGGATTGAAAATATTCGTTCTTTAAAGTGTAGAAAGGAAGTCACACGCAATCATATATGGAAAACAATGAATATTATATCATCATTGTGTGATGACAGATTGGAGCCATAAAGACACACAAAAACATGCTGCTATTGTAAAAAGTTCGTACAACGTAAATGCATTCATTCATACCACATGTCTTATATGATTTCTGCATGTTCATAAAATGCTTTCCTTGTTTCAATGAACTTCTTTTAAAATAAAGCCTATAGAAATACGCTTCAAGTTTATTTTATCCATATATTTTGCCATACTCTTTGTTACTCCAAAGAACCTTTATTGTAGAAAAAATCATTATGAGATAGAAAGTAAGCTTATCCAATCAGCTTTAATATTTTTGATGATAAAGATATATAGAAATTCTTCTGTAGCATCACATTGACTTTTTTAGCCAAGGATTGTCCTATATTATTATTTTCAATTAGTTATAAAATAACCTTAAAGGACGTGTATAGATAGCCATAAGCATGTACACATACAAGTAAGGTGATATGCAACGAATACCATTTTGCTCGCCAACGAAGCAATGCCGATTCATATTTAGTATATTTGTGATTTTATAGCATTGTATGTTTAATAAAATTCGTGATTTTGCTGTTACCTTATAAATCAATACCAAGCACACAACGGCATGTCTCAAATATTGGTTCACAATTTTCTTTGTTACAACAGTTTTTATATGTCAGGGTGAGGTAAAATGTTGCATGTATATCTGTTTTTGTAATCTCTTAAGATACATCACATTGATTTATAAGAATAATTCATTGTTTTGCATGTTGGGTAAGAGCCCTAATATTCGAGGATTCTTTCATTTCAAACCTGTTTATCTTAAATCAAGAGAAATCATTTGCTTGCACATAACAAGCGGGGATGAGTGTGTGGGTAAAAACTATAGAAGAAAGGAATACAAATGTCTCTTATGAACCGTCTCAAGTGCCAAGGGCCGTCGCAACACCCACGAGCTGGTAAAGTTATGTGCTGGTGCTCGGCTTTGCTTCTTCACAAGCAGACATAGAGTCTCATTGAGGGAGGATATAAAAGCATAAAGGTAAAAATAAATGTACCTTTTTACTATCCTTTTTCATGCGATTTTACAGTTTTCAAAAGAATCTAGAGTAAATAATAGAGATTGTTTCATGCTTATGTCTTTGGTTCTTTAATAGTGCCACGATCTCATAAAGAACAAAAATCATCGTGTTATATATTCATGTGCTTGTTTTAAAGAAATATCTCTCAGTTTTTATCATATTCATGCTACAATGGTTCTTATGAATATGTAATTTTCCGTGAAGTGTATAAAATCTATAGTATTGCATCATCTTTGCGCTTATGAAAAAAGCTAGACCACTATACACTTTCCAGCTCAAAATATTGCGATAGCTTTCATTTGAGAGTGTTCATAAAAGGTATTGCCTCTTTTTTATAGTTTTTATCCACATTCCCTATTTTTAAGGTGTAAGCGAATGGTTGTAATTAATTGACTATAAACAGATTTAAAATAAGGGAATCTTACAATATTTTAGTCTCGCTTTTGCTATGAAAAATGATAATTATGATTAAAATAAGTATGTTGTTATAAAAACTTTAGTTTGCGAGTTGGCTGATGATGTGATCAAGAACAATACGTCCTTTGGTTGTTGCTTTTAAGCGTTGGTTATCCACCATTTCTATCAATTCTTGGTGTTGTAAATCGATCAGTTTTTCCATTGGGATACGTTTAGGGCTTAAGGTTTCATAGCGTATAAGTTCTAAGCCTTCGCAAAGGCGTAATCCCATAAGGAGCATTTCATTTGCCTGTTGTTCAGTGGTTAAATGTTCCGTTTCAATACAGCCATGTCCTGTTGTTTCTACCAAATTAAGCCACTGTTCGGGATGTTTTTCATTTATTGTGACATAACGTTCACGGTTTTTAAGGTGTGATAATGATGTTTTTGAACAGAAAGAGGAATGATTCGGTGCGTGCTCAATGAAACGTCCATGTGCTCCTGGACCAAAGCCTGCATATTGGTGATAACGCCAATAAAGAAGATTGTGTGCTGATTCGGCACCGGGCATTGCATGGTTTGAGATTTCATAGGCAGGAAGTCCATGCAGTGCGGTTATTTCTTGAGTAAGATGGTACAGATCTGCTGCTAGCTCTGATGGGGGAAGGATAAGTCTTCCTGCATCATGAAGCCGTTTAAAGGCAGTTCCTTCTTCGATTGTCAATTGATAAAGAGAAAGATGGTCTGCTGCTAAATCAATTGCTTGTACAAGTTCAGATTTCCATTCTTCAAGAGTTTGTTCAGGGCGGGCATAAATGAGATCAAAGGATAAACGTGGAAAAATTTGTCGCGCTAAAGTAATGGCACAAAGAGCTTGTTCCACATTATGGAGTCGGCCAAGTTTGCGCAATGCTTTATCATTGAGCGCTTGTATTCCTAGAGATAAGCGATTAACACCTGCCGTACGGTATCCACGAAAGCGCTCTGCTTCCACACTGGATGGATTAGCTTCTAATGTAATTTCAACTTTATCATCGACTACCCATTTTTTTGCAAGTGCTTGCAATAGGGCATCGACAGTTTGCGGCTCCATAAGAGAAGGGGTTCCTCCACCAATAAAAATACTTGTAATATGGCGTGGGCCTATTTTGTGGTATTGCGTTTCTATTTCGCGCTTAAAGGCGGTGACAAAACGTGGTTGATCAACACCATGGATGCGAACATGCGAATTAAAGTCACAATAAGGACATTTAGCTGCACAAAAGGGCCAATGAATGTAAATGCCAAAAGGTTCATTCAT
This sequence comes from Bartonella sp. AC329YNZD, assembly GCF_042196685.1. NCBI lineage: Bacteria > Pseudomonadati > Pseudomonadota > Alphaproteobacteria > Hyphomicrobiales > Bartonellaceae > Bartonella > Bartonella sp. AC329YNZD. The sequence goes on from NZ_JBHIQS010000002.1 coordinate 193,567, forward strand.
GAGAATGCTAAAAGGTTTTCTGCCAAAAGTTTGAAAGCACGTGCGCGATGTGAAAGAGGGGGAATATCATTACATTTCCAGTTGTGTTTTTGCTCTGTTGACATTTCTCCAAAGGTATTTTCATATCCATCGGGTAAAAAAATAGGATCAAAACCAAAGCCTTTGTCTCCCCGTGGAGGCCAAATGAACGTTCCTTCAACGCATCCGCGGAAGTAATCTGCATGAGCATCAGGCCATGCAATGCAAATTACGGATATAAAACGGCATTTCCGTTGGTTTTTTTCTCGTGCTCCGACTTTTTGGAGTTCATTTTCTATTTTTTTCATAGCTTTTGGAAAATTACGTGTACCATCGGCTTGAATTGCCCAATCAGCGGTATAAACGCCTGGCGCACCCTCCAATGCATCTACCTCTAAGCCTGAATCATCAGAGAGGGCAGGAAGTCCTGTCTTTTTTGCTGCTGAAAAAGCTTTAATATAAGCATTTTCTTCAAATGTTTTTCCTGTTTCTTTTGGTTCTGGCAAGCCCATTTCTTTTGCCGATTGTATTATTAAACCGAAAGGCGTAATTAAAGTAGTGATTTCATGCAATTTTCCGGTGTTATGTGTAGCAATGACAAGTTTTTTATCTGCTATGCTTCTCATATAGATTTCTCCAAAAATGAAAGGGGAATTATTTTTGTGCTAAAAACCGGCTTAAATGCTCATACACACACATTCTGCTTGATTTTACATGATATGATTATTTTACATGTTTTATGATATTTTGTTCCAATAAAATTTTTTATCTTGTACGAAGATAACCTTGCAAAGATAGGAAAGACATGTCTTTTTTATGATAGCATTTTTATGGTAAATTTCCAATTTTCTGCTTGCTCTAAAGGGTAAAATTTTCTACTTACAGCGGTTTTTAATCAATCTAGATTCTTTTGACAAGTCCCTACAGCAGACCACTTTACAGATCAACTCTTATCTTAAATATTTCTCATACACTCTAACAAAAAATATTTCCTGCGTAATTTATCAAGCATCACTCTGAAAGGTAGCATTTTACAGCTCAATAGGATAATATGTTTTTATACTACTTTAGACTATTTGACCAAACCTTGGCAAAACTTATATAAGAGATGAGGATTTTAAAAATAGTGAAACAATTGTGATGAAACACAAAACTATTGATAATGAACTAAAATATCTTGATGAGCGTTCGCGTGGTATTTTTCGCCATATTGTTGAAGCTTATCTTAATGATGGGGAACCTGTAGGGTCACGTAATCTTTCGCGGCTTTTGCAACAGACATTATCACCTGCAACGATTCGTAACGTGATGAGTGATCTTGAACATCTCGGTTTGATTTATGCACCACATGTTTCTGCGGGTCGAATGCCAACACAATCAGGTTTACGCTTTTTTGTTGATGCATTTATGGAAGCGGGTGATTTGCCAAACGAAGAGCGAGAAAATATTGAAATGCAAGTCAAAGAGGCTGGTCATGCACAATCGGTTGAACATTTTCTTGTTCAAGCAAGCCGAGTTCTTTCAGATCTATCACGTGGGGCAGGGCTTGTTTTAGCAACGAAACAAGAAGGAACATTGAAACATATTGAATTTGTGCGCCTTGATAGGGAGAACGCTCTTGCCGTTTTGGTGACTCAACAAGGTGAAGTTGAAAATCGTATTGTTCATTTACCAGAAGGGGTTACTCATGCACAATTGACGGAAGCAACGAATTTTCTCAATGCCCATATCCAAGGGCGCACACTAAGTGAAGCTAAAGGGGAAATTGCCCGCTTATGTGCAGAAACACGGGCTGCACTTGATGATTTATCGCATCATCTTGTTGAAACGGGATTAGCTCTTTGGGGAGGAGAAGATGCTGATCATAAAATACACCTCATTGTTCGCGGGCGTAGCAATTTGCTTGAAGATGTAAAAGCAGAAGAAGATTTAGAACGGTTGCGCCATTTGTTTGATGATCTTGAAACGCGTGAGAGTATGGCACAGCTTCTCGATTTAACGGATGAAGGTTCTGGGGTTAGAATTTTTATTGGTTCAGAAAATAAGTTATTTTCACTTTCTGGTTCTTCTTTAGTTGTAGCACCTTATCGTGATTCACAACAAAGAGTCATTGGTGCTTTAGGTGTTATTGGTCCTACACGGCTTAATTATGCAAGGATCGTGCCCATGGTTGATTATACAGCTCAACTTGTGTCACAGTTATTGCGTTAAAACGGTGCAAGTAAGTATTTGTACTATAAAAGCTCATTGTATTATATACATCGATACCCCTTGATTTTTGTCTGTAGAATTTCGATATCGAGAATAACGAATCTTATGAAGGAATAAAATTTTTATGTCTGATGAAAAAAACAAATTTACTGACGCTTCATTTGAAAATTGTGATTTAAAAAATCCAGCTGATCGTAATACACTTAAACAGGCAGCCGATGAATTTTTAAAAACACATAAAACAGAGGAACACAAAGTCGTTGAAACAGAAAGCAATGAGGTTAGTGATCTTTTAGCGTCTTTGCAGGATGAAAATAAAGAATTGAAAGATCAACTTTTACGTCTTGTTGCAGATATGGAAAATCTTCGACGCCGTACTATGCGAGATGTGGCGGATGCAAAGGCTTATTCCATTGCTAATTTTGCAAGGGATATGTTATCGGTTTCTGACAATCTCAATCGTGCTTTGGAAGCGATTCCAGAAGGTGCACGGGAGAGTGATGCTGGTTTGAAATCATTAGCAGAAGGCGTTGAAATGACTGAACGTGCCATGATGGCAGCATTAGAACGTCATGGGGTGCAAAAAATTCATCCAGAGGGGCAAAAATTTGATCCTCACTTTCATCAAGCGATGTTTGAAATTCCCAATGCTGATGTTCCAGATAATACTGTTCAACAAGTGGTTCAGGCAGGTTATATTATCGGGGAAAGGGTGCTACGTCCAGCTATAGTGGGTGTAGCTAAAGGAGGAGCAAAAGAAGCTTCTGTTGAAGCTGATTCGGCTTAAAACACATCAATAATAAATCTCCAACATAAAATGCAGTATTCCCTGCAATTACATATATATGAAGTCTTTTTTTAAAGGGTGTTTATAACACCCTTTTATCTTTGAAGCGCCCAACTTCCTTTTACAATATAGGGAGTCTTATTTAAGGGAGAGGCCGATAACAATAAAACAAAATGATCAACCTCAAAAGGAGGGAGCGAAAAATCATCTCGAGAAGATAGATAAGAAGAAAGATCTTTAAGATTAATATCAAATATTCGTGCAAGAGTGATATGCGGAATAAATAGTCTTTCATCAGGCTTTAACTCTAATTTATTCCGGATATATTGCATCTTTTCATGTAAAAGAGTAAGCTTTTCACAAGGTTCAATGCAAACCACAAGAGAATGGGGAGCATTTTCTGAACTAAAAACTTCAAAACCCTTTATCTGTAGCGTAAAAGAAGGAAGTTCTATAGTGTTAAAGGTATGCATAATTTCATCTTCTAGGGAGCTTTCAACTTCGCCAAAAAAAGATAAGGTTACATGAAAATTTTGCGGATTGATCCATTGCGCTTTTGGTAAGCCATTTTGCAATGATATGAGGGCTTTTGTTGTTTGTTGAGGAATCTGAAGAGCACTAAATAGACGATCCATGATATTATCTCCTTATAATGAAAGATGTTATCCCAAGCGCAATATAGATAATAAGGGCGGGGCACGTACCACAGAAAACAAGGCAATAGTATAGAAAAAGAATGTCTAAAGAATTCTTACTATAATTATGAGCTTACAAAGCTTATTCGTTTTAAGAAAATGGTTATGACATTGATAAGAATTGCATTTTCATGATCTGTATCACAATGATGTGCAATGGAAGATTACTTGTGTATTATAAAAGCTACAAAGTGAGCAGAAAATAAGAAAGTTGATAGATTTTTGATGTGCGAAATTATTTTGACATTTATCTTTAGCCTAAAATAAAGCATATTCTAATACAAAGGTGAAGAGTTCTCTTTTCTGTAAAGGTCTAATTATATGATTAAGTTGGGGAATAGCCATAATACGCAAAACTATTCAAATGGGCCAAATAATGTTAGGAAAAGGAAAAAATTATTGCATAACAAAATAACTATAAGCTTTTACATTTATGATAATTATACCAATCTATAATGGATATGAATATTGGTATAAAAGCGGGAAGAGAAATTAAAATTCAAAATAATGATGGAAAGTTCCTATTTTCTAAGAATTATCATCCTTGTTTATGATGAAAAAGCACTAGTTTTCCTCTCCAAAGTTGTTATTGATGAGCTTTTCAAGAGCATTAAGAGCATCTGTTGCTTCTGGTCCTGAAACACGAATGGTAAGGTTGCAACCGGATGAAGCCGCTAGCATCATAAGTCCCATAATTGATGATCCGCCAACAATTTTTCCGTCCTTTTCAACTTCAACAGTAACATTAAAATTGTCAACAGTTTGTACAAATTTTGCAGAGGCACGTGCATGCAACCCACGTTTATTACAGATATTGAAATGACGACTTATACATGGGAGGGTATCTTTGGAAAACATTGGTATTTTATTATCCGCTATAAAATTATACTTGGTACATTAATATATTTACGCCCTGCTTCTTGTGCTATTCTTAACGCGTCTGATAATGAAATATCAGGACATTTGCGAATAGAAATCAGTTTAATAAGCATGGGCAAATTAACACCCGCAATCATTTCAACGCGTCCTTTTTCAATAGCAGGAATAGCTATATTTGATGGTGTTCCACCGAACACATCTGTTAATATGATGACGCCATGATCCGTATCTGTATCGGTTACTGCGGCTATAATATCACCTCGGCGCTGATCTATATCGTCATCGGGATAAACGCATATTGTTGCGAACTTTTCTTGTGCTCCAACAACATGTTCCACGGCATGTAAAAATTCGACAGCCAGCTCACCGTGCGTTACAAGCACGAGTCCAATCATTTACGCAAACTCCTGTTAACTAATAAGATCCGACCATATTGGTGGGAAGGATATTTTACAAGGCTTTGTCTTGCTGCCAAGAAAAATTTGCAAAAAAAAGGCAAAAAATGTTATTTTTTTATTTTTAGAAAAAAATTAAACAGATTTACGCCACATTTTTCTAAACAAGAATGCTTCAATAGCTTGACAAATGGCTGTACAATCGGCTTCACGAAGAGAGGGTAGTTTTAAAAGAGGAATGTGCAAATTTTCAAATTGAAAAGTTTTATTTGTGGAAAAACGTTCATATTCAGGACCGAGAGAAATAACACAATCGATAATTGTGTGTTTTTTAAATTCTATCATATAAAGACCAACACCACGAATCTCGATACCGCCCTCTAAATTATCAGGAGTGTATCCGTGAAGCTTTCCATTTTCCGCACGCAACATTGTATAATCATCACTGATAAGCTTCGCTTCACGTTTTGACCACTCAGCACGGTCAAGCAAAGAAAGGGTAAGGGTTGATTTTCCTGATCCCGATGGCCCTATAATTAACAGCCCCTTTTCGCCCAGTTTAAGGCAATTTGCGTGGAGTATTTCACATTTTGTTTTCATGTCTTTTACTTTGGATAAAAGCTTTATTTAGCAAGCGGAAGTATAATAATAAAACGTGCACCGGTCTTATTCTTTCCAAGTGCGGGATCAATAATATTTTCGGCTGTAATTGTCCCATTATGGGCTTCGATGATTTGCCGACTAATAGAAAGACCAAGTCCAGAGTTTTGTCCAAAAGCATCTTCATTTGGTCGATCTGTATAAAAACGTTCAAAAATGCGTTCAATATTTTCTGAACGAATACCTGGGCCATTGTCTTCAATGGTTAAAATAAGAGTTGAAGCATGACTTTTCATAGTGATGCAAATTTTGCCACGATCACGGGGAATAAAGGAACGTGCATTTTCAAGAAGATTTGAAATCACTTGTCCTAAACGGAGTTCATGTCCCAATACAAGATAGGCTTTTCCATGAGGACGTGGAATAATATTAAGGCTTACATCAATAGTTTGTGTATTACGGTATACTTCCTGAACTGCATGAACAAGACTTTCCAGCAGCGGTGTCATATCAACGATCTCTGCGGTTTCTCGTGCAAGTTCTGCATCGAGCCGCGATGCATCAGAAATATCCGTAATCAATCGATCAAGACGACGCACATCATGTTGAATAATTTCCAGCAATTTCTCTTGTGCTTCTTCATTTTTAGCCAGAGGGAGTGTTTCAACAGCACTGCGTAGGGAGGTGAGAGGATTTTTTAATTCGTGGCTTACATCAGCAGCAAAGCGTTCAATGGCTTCAATCCGCATATAAAGCGCATTGGTCATATCACGAATAGAGGTTGAAAGGTGACCAATTTCATCTTCACGCATTGAAAAATCAGGAATTTCTACACGCTGATTATTGCCATTACGCACTCGATTAGCCGAGGCAGATAATTTACTTAATGGATGGGCAATCGTATGGGCTAAAAAGAGAGAAAGGACCAAAAGTACGCTGCCTACAACGGCAAAAACTTTAAAGATAACCAGTCTTTCACCCTTTACAATATTATCAATATCGGAGCCAGTGGTTGAAAGAAGAAGGGCTCCAACCACTGCGCGATAGCGTTGAACAGGAACGGCAACAGAAACAATTAATTGACCTTGTCTGTTGCGTCTTTTGGCGGTAGCAAGAGATCCGTTTAATGCTCGATACACTTCTGGATAAGCAATACCGCTGGTTTTTGTTTGTTCTCTATCCAGAATGATACCTTTGCCATAAAAAATACGTGAATACCATGAAGTGAAGTGATCCCACATGTTTTGTTCTGTTTTTATTGGAGGTAAATCATAGCTAAAAACTTCTCCACTAGAATAAAGAACGCGTGAATCAAGAAGGAGAGTAGCATCACGATCATAGATACGTGCTCTTGTCGTTTTAGGTGTGATGAGACGCCGTAAAAGAGGGGCAACCTGTTCAGGGTTAATGGGGAAATCCCAAGAGTCGGTTGATTGAGGGGCAGGTGTAATGCTTTCTCCAGCCTGTAATTCTAAGAGCTTTTGGGGATCAATGAGGATAGAATTTGTATCTACGGTTGCAGAAGCAGCAATAGCCCCAGCGATAATTTTTCCTTGGGTACATAGACTTTTAATTTTTGCTTCAATTAAACCATCGCGAAATTGGTTAAGGTATAAAATGCCTGTAACCAGAACGGCAAGGGCGGCAATGTTTAATATAACAATGCGGCGTGTGAGACTGGAAAAAAGCAATTGTCTGAAGAGACGTTGTGTTCGAAGATGCAAACGAGCAAACATCAGAAATGACGTTGAGGATATGCCGTTAGGAGCGGTTTTTTGTAGAGTTTCCAGTTGAGAATTGTTTGTCATCGATTTGATTGCCGTTCAAATTTTTGCGACAAAGTAGTTTTATACCTCGTGAAAACGATAACCTACACCATAAAGTGTTTCAATCATTGCAAAATCATCATCCACTTGTTTAAACTTTTTACGCAGACGTTTAATGTGACTATCAATGGTGCGATCATCTACGTAAACTTGATCACTATAGGCAGCATCCATTAAAGCATCACGACTTTTTACAACTCCTGGTCTTTGTGCTAGGGTTTGCAGAATCAAAAATTCTGTAACAGTTAAAATAACAGGTTTATCTTTCCATGTACAGGTGTGACGTTCTTGATCCATCACAAGATCTCCACGTTTAAGAGAAGAGGTGGAAGCAGTTCCTGTAGAAGGCGGTTGGTTACGTGCATTGGAACGGCGTAAAATAGCTTTCACACGTTCAATGAGAAGACGTTGAGAGAAAGGCTTCGTAATAAAATCATCAGCGCCCATTTTGAGACCAAATAATTCATCAATTTCATCATCTTTAGAGGTCAGAAAAATAACTGGGAGATCAGATTTTTGACGCAAACGGCGCAAGAGCTCCATTCCATCCATTCGGGGCATTTTAATATCAAAAATAGCCAAGTGTGGGGGGTGAAGTGTGAGACCTTTGAGTGCAGATGCTCCATCTGTATAGCTTTCAACCCGATATCCTTCTGTCTCAAGCGCAAAAGATAGAGACGTCAGAATATTGCGATCATCATCAACAAGTACAATCGTTTGCGTGATTGTTGGTGTATCTTTCATGGTTTCTTAGACCTTTCTATTGCTGTGGTAGCAAATTACCCACACTTGTTTATATGGGAGTTCACATTTTTTTTGCAAAACAAATATGATACAAATTGTAGCAAAGTAAAAACCCTTTTGTCATTACTGTAAAATCTTGTTTTGCTTTCATAATTTATAATGTTTCTACGTCTATTAAGATCCCTTCGTTTGAGAGAAAATTTTCATAAAAGCTTTTTTATCAAAGTTTAGTGCATAGTTTATTAGTGTCTTTGTCCCAGAATTGAACAGGTTTAGTTTTGATTGTTGAAGTTTAAAAAATCCGCCTATGTGTTTTAAGAGCAAAGAAAAGAATGTGGCGATATATACACAAAAATTTGTTTCTGTTACACGAAAGAAGGTCATAATGGGATTTTTTAATTTTATTAAAACTGTAGGGGAAAAGTTAGGTATTGGGGATCATGAACCAACAGAAAAAGATTTTAAGGCAGCATTTGATCATTTTCAACTCGGTACAGAAAAAGTAAATGTTCAAGTTAAAGATGGCAAAGCTATTTTAAGCGGTGAGGTTTCAGATAGAGCAACACTTGAAAAAGCACTTCTTGTTGTTGGTAATTCACAAGGTATCTCTTCTGTAGGTGTAGATCAATTAAAGGTTATAGATACGACGCCTAGAAAGACTTCTCACTTTTATGAGGTTAAATCTGGTGATAATCTTTGGAAAATTGCTGAAGAGGTTTATGGAAAAGGGCAAGGTGATAAAAACACATTTATTTTTGAAGCCAATAAGCCAATGCTAAAATCTCCCGATAAAATTTATCCTGGGCAAGTTTTGCGTATTCCTGAAATTGGCCATACTTAATTCATAAAAGGAATAATTTTGACTGATGGCATTAAACAAAACATAAGGAGCATGAAAAAATTTCACGCTCCTTATTTTTATAACATGTATGTTTATAATAAAAGGAGTTTAATGAGCAGGAATGGATTTAGAAGGTGATATCGCTTTCATAGCATTTACAGAGAAATCAACATTAATAGTTCCTGCTTTTTCAAATGTCAATTTTGCACTAATTTTATCACCTAGCTTGAATGGTTGTGAAAGTCCCATAAACATAATGTGATCACCACCAGGCTTAAGCGTAATTTCGCCATTTCCTGGAATTTCAATGCCATTGTGCATTTTTTCCATTTTCATAATATCATTAACAACTGCCATAGAGTGGATCTCTGTTGTTTTTACGCCGTTTGTTGAAATAGAAACCAAACGGTCTGGGGTATTACTATGATTAATAATGTAGAGATAACCGCTACCAATCCTTATACCTCTAGGCGTTTCTCGTGTCCAAGGATTGAGAATTTCTATGTCACCAAGTTGATATTGTTGAGCATTTGCTGGCAAAATTATAGCAGAAAAGAGAAGAGCACACACAATATTTATGATAACTTTTTTGTATGGATATTGTGCATGTATTGTATTCTTAAAGATGAGATTTATTATTTTCTTAATAATAGATGTCATCATTGATTCACCCTCCTTCATAAAATTCACATTTTAAATGTACTTTTTTATTTTAGCAGAGTTCTTATTTAAAATAAAAGAGAGAATTATTAAACTTAAATTGATTTTAATATAAAAATAGAAATCATAGAATTTCGCGATTTTAAAAGAAGACAGTAAAGTTTACAACGACAAAAAATTTCTCAATGCTTCCGTGTTTGTCTTAATAAAATTTATAATGCATCACTATTTTTTTAATATAGACAAAACAAACCGATCATATACTTTATCAAAGCTTAATATTGCGATATCTTTGTGCATTTTTATATGTTTTCAAATTTCAGAATTATACAAGTAAAAAAGCTTTTTAGGTGGATTTAGAGCACAGCTTTCAAATAGCAGTGAACAATGAGGCCATTAGAAGAGGAGTTTTTGAGAGGAGATTGATAGAGAATGTCTTTACTGATATGCGTATTTGGAAAAGCGCTGCTTAACACTATGAAAGAGTCTCGTAAAAAATAGCTTCATAAGATATGACATCTACTTTAGTTTAAGGAAGGGTTATAATATTTATGATATAAGTTATTCGCCTTTAAGCGATATTTTTAAAAAGCTTTTATGTGAGTATTTTTTATTAAAGGTGGGAGATAAAGAACAAAAGTGCAATCACTCTTTTTATTTTTTAATTTTTATAGAAAGATATATTTTTTGAGAATTGCAAAAAAAATATATTATAATCTCAAGTCTTTCATAAATATGGTATTTATAGGTCATTAGAGTGCCTATTTTAAAAGAAATTTTTTATTTTGGAGATGTTTCTCTCATTATTCTCTTGTAGCAATAAAAGCCTGTTCTTATATACGAGGCAGCAAGGCTTGTTGCGACTTGCAGTTTATTATTATTTTATGTTGCTTGAAGCAATATATGGGCTTTAAGTGTTATGAGGAGCTGTCTTAAAAAGATGCTTTATAAAGGTTGAGGTAGCTTGCTGAATGGAGATTATAATATGGCAAAAGTAATTGGTATTGATTTGGGGACAACGAACTCTTGTGTGGCTGTTATGGATGGCAAAAATGCAAAAGTTATTGAAAACTCAGAAGGAGCGCGAACAACACCTTCCGTTGTTGCCTTTACTGATGGGGGGGAGCGGCTTGTTGGGCAACCTGCTAAACGGCAGGCGGTGACAAATCCTGAAGGGACAGTTTTTGCAGTTAAACGTTTGATAGGGCGCCGTTTTGATGACCCTATGGTTGAAAAAGATAAAGCGCTTGTTCCTTATAAAATTGTTAAAGGTGACAATGGTGATGCATGGGTTGAAGAGGCGGGAAAGAAATATTCTCCGTCACAAATTTCAGCTATGATTTTGCAAAAGATGAAGGAAACAGCAGAATCTTATCTTGGTGAAAAAGTTGAACAAGCCGTTATTACGGTTCCTGCTTATTTTAATGATGCGCAACGTCAAGCCACGAAAGACGCAGGTAAAATTGCTGGACTTGAAGTTTTACGGATTATTAATGAGCCAACTGCTGCTGCTTTAGCTTATGGTTTGGACAAAAAGGATGGAAAAACAATTGCTGTTTACGACCTTGGTGGTGGTACATTTGATATTTCAGTCCTTGAAATTGGAGATGGCGTTTTTGAGGTTAAGTCAACCAATGGGGATACATTTTTAGGGGGTGAAGACTTTGACATGCGCTTGGTTGGTTATTTTGCCGATGAATTCAAAAAAGAGCAAGGAATTGATCTGAAAAATGATAAACTCGCTTTACAGCGCTTAAAAGAAGCAGCAGAAAAAGCAAAGATTGAGCTTTCTTCGTCACAGCAAACAGAAATTAATTTACCATTTATCACGGCAGATCAATCAGGTCCCAAGCACTTAACAATGAAATTGACTCGGGCAAAATTTGAATCTCTCGTTGACGATTTAGTGCAGCGTACCATCGAACCTTGTAAAGCTGCGTTGAAAGATGCTGGATTAAAGGCTGGTGAGATTGACGAAGTTGTTTTAGTGGGTGGTATGACACGTATGCCTAAGATTCAGCAAGTTGTGCAGAACTTCTTTGGTAAGGATCCACACAAAGGCGTTAACCCTGATGAAGTGGTTGCAATGGGCGCTGCCATCCAAGGAGGTGTATTGCAAGGCGATGTCAAAGATGTGTTGTTGCTAGATGTAACACCTTTATCTTTGGGTATTGAAACCTTGGGTGGGGTTTTCACACGCCTTATTGAGCGCAATACCACTATCCCGACGAAAAAATCGCAAGTTTTTTCGACGGCTGATGATAACCAGAGTGCTGTAACGATTCGTGTTTTCCAAGGTGAACGGGAAATGGCAAGTGATAATAAGTTATTGGCTCAATTTGATCTTGTTGGTATTCCTCCAGCACCACGTGGTATACCTCAAATTGAAGTTACTTTTGATATCGATGCGAATGGTATTGTTAATGTTTCGGCCAAGGATAAGGGAACAGGGAAAGAGCATCAAATTCGTATTCAGGCATCAGGTGGTTTAAGTGATGCTGATATTGAAAAAATGGTAAAGGATGCAGAAGAGCACGCGGCTGAGGATAAAAAACGCCGTGAAGGTGTTGAAGCTAGAAATCAAGCGGAGGCTCTTATTCATTCAACTGAAAAGTCGCTCAATGAATATGGCGATAAAGTATCAGCTGAAGAAAAGGGACAGATTGAAACAGCAATCTCTGATTTGAAATCTGCGCTTGAAGGCAGTGATACGGAAGAGATAGCAACAAAGATGCAAAAATTAGCAGAAGTCAGTATGAAACTTGGACAGGCTATGTATGAAGCTTCACAAGCAGCGAGCGCGGATACTGAAACAGAAACAAAGAATGATGATGTTGTCGATGCTGATTTTGAAGAAGTTAATGATAAGAAGAAATAGTGTCAGCGTATGTGTTGATTAATTTATAAACCCGGCCTTTGAAATATAAGGCTGGGCTTTATTATTTGAGATAAGTTGCAACTTTGTTGCTAAAAATATAAATTAAAAGCAATATTATCCATAAAGTTGGATGACAGAAAAATTATCAGGAATACATGATGAAGGTTGACTATTATGAAATTCTTGGCGTGACTCGCGAATGTGATGATAAAAAGTTGAAATCTGCTTTTCGTAAATTGGCAATGCAATATCATCCTGATCGCAATGCGGGGGATAAAGAGGCAGAGCGAAAATTCAAAGAAATTGGCGAAGCCTATGAAGTTCTTAAAGATCCCCAGAAGCGTGCTGCTTATGATCGATTTGGCCATGCGGCCTTTGAAAATAGTGGTGGTCAAGGGGGAGCAAATCCCTTTAGTGGTTTTGCTGCTGGTGGTGGATTTGCGGATATTTTCGAAGACTTTTTTGGTGAGATTATGGGAGGGACCCACCGTAAGCGTGGTGATAGTCGCGAACGTGGTGCAGATTTGAGTTATAATATGGAAGTGACTTTAGAAGAGGCATTTTCAGGAAAAACTGCAGAAATTAATATTCCCAGTTCCGTTACGTGTGATGTTTGTGAAGGATCAGGAGCGAGAAAGGGTTCTAAGCCGCAAGTTTGTGGAACATGCCATGGATCTGGACGTGTGCGTGCTGCACAGGGTTTCTTTTCTATTGAGCGGACATGTCCTACATGTCATGGACGGGGTGAAACTATTACCGATCCGTGCCCCAAATGTCAGGGGACACGGCGTATAGAGAAAAAACGTTCATTGAGCGTAAATGTTCCAGCTGGTATTGAAGATGGAACGCGTATTCGCCTTTCTGGTGAGGGTGATGCTGGTATTCGTGGTGGCCCCAATGGTGATCTTTATATTTTTCTTTCCATTAAACCGCATGAGTTTTTTCAGCGAGAAGGAGCAGATCTTCACTGTCGCGTTCCTATTTCAATGGTAACAGCTGCTTTAGGAGGAGAGTTTGAAGTTTCCGACCTTGATGGTGTTAAAGCACGTGTTAAGATCCCAGAAGGAACACAAAATGGACGTCAATTCCGCCTTAGAGGCAAAGGTATGCCCATGTTGCGCCGTCAGCAAGCAAGGGGTGATCTTTACATCCATATCACGATTGAGACACCGCAGAAATTAACGCAAGAACAACGTGAATTGTTGCAAAAATTTGAAAAGCTCTCAAATCATGAAAATTCACCGCAATCACATGGTTTTTTTTCACGGATGAAAGAATTTTTTGAAAATATTTCTGGTTAAAATATGTGAATGTTCTCAGAATAATTAGAGAGAACTGTGGGAAAGTTATTTTCATTAAGTGTTCTATTGTCTCATTATCTTTGAAAAGCATTTTTTTCTTTAAAAAGAAAAGAGAGAGACAGCTAATTTAGGATAAACTCCTGCTGCTGATAGTTTTTATATTTCATGAGTTTTATGGATAAGTCTTATTTTTGAATGTCTATGACATTTTAAAAAGGGCTTATCCATATAAGAACGCAATTGAGTGATTGATAATAAATATTGCCGGTGTCATGATGGCTGTCTTTATGCATTCAGTATTTTTTGTATTTATTTTTTCACTCAAAATTTCTTTTTAAAGGCTCTATAAATAAAACTATAAAATAGTTAGCAGCTTGCCAAGAAACGCTAAATAAGCTGTTAGGCAATTCATCTTTTTCAAATAAAGTATCAACTTCTTATAACCGATTTTATTTCTGGCATTTTCATAGCCTTAAACCACTGCTTTCCTTAAAATACGGGTTATTCTTATTCAAAATAACTTTTACATGCTTCATCTCAGCTTTTAGCAGTAATCATGTCTTTTTAGATTGTGGATTTGGTTTTGTATTTTAATAAAGCGCTTGCTTTTGCTGTTATCTGTAAATCAATTCAGATCTCATGGAGCAGTATGTTTGAGATAAATGGATAAATGTTAAGGCAGTTCAGTATGTTCTTTACTGTTGCAACTTTTTTATGTCGGAGTGAAACAAGAGTATTGTATATATCTGTTTAAGTAATTTTTGCAACGAGGATATAGCTAAAGTTGAGGAGAATATAAAAGCATAAAAGTAGAAAATTCCAGCTTTGCCACTTCTTTTTCACTTAGCTTTGCGCCTTTCAGAAATATTCAAAGTAGTATTTAATAATGGAATACATAGTCCCTCACGCTTTTGTTTTCGCGATCTTTAATAGAGGTAAATCTCTTACGCCCATACAGAAGATCATTGTGTTACAAATCTATACGCTTGTTTTGAAGAAACATTTCCTAATGGATGTACCCCGATTGCATGCGATGGTGCTTGAAAGGGTATAAAACTTCATTGTACACCACTCTTTTTACGCTCATGTATGCGTAAGTTGACACTATCATTCCTCGTTTCAAACATTGCTGCATCTTTTGCTATTGAGAGCATTAATAAGAGGTATTTTAAGCTTTCTATAGTATTTATAATACCAAGTTCATTTGTAACGTACAAGCCAACGGTTTTTATTGATTTGAAATGTGAGAGTTAAAATGACAAAATATTCTTATATTCAGACTTCTCATTTAGGGTTTTACGCTATAAATATATAAATTATTATTATAAATCAACGCATTATAATTCTTCATAAAGGGATATTTAATTGACATTTTCTCATGTTTAATGATTGAAAAAAGTCAAATTTTTAAAACCAAAGTTATAGTCTCCGGTCGAACTTCGTTTGACAATTTCATTAAAGAAAAATTGAGATAGGTTACTAAAGCGGTTGAGTAGTTTCTTATCTTGGCGATAGGTTAATTTTATTATGATAAGAAAATTTTGCTTTTATCTTATAAAATCAATGGTTGTATATATTTCTATTCATTGTTAAGTATCCATAGGTATAAATTAATGAATTGAATATAGGGCGTCGCTTAAAAAATTTTCAAAATTTTGCTTTTCAATTTTATACATAAGATCATAAAGTAATGACGTTTTTTGACACCTATTTTGTTTAATTTTTTACGGTCAATTTTTAAAGGACATTTTTTGTGTTTCATCTTCGTAAATTAAAAGAAAATTGACGATTTTCAGGGGGATGGATAGAGTAAAGCTTGGTTTTATTGTTTTCACTTTTCCTAAGTTTCATTAAGAGATGGTAAAAAGTGATGAGGAGGCTCTATTGATGGATGATGCTAAAAACGATGATGTAGATGTTTTGGAAAAACAAGCAGCATTTTTATCGTCTGCTTTACCTTATATGCAAAAATATGAAAATGAAACGGTCGTGGTAAAATATGGCGGCCATGCTATGGGTGATCCCGCTTTGGGACGAGCATTTGCGCGTGATATTGCTCTATTAAAGCAATCAGGGATTAATCCTATTGTTGTTCATGGTGGTGGACCTCAAATTGCTAAAATTTTAATGAAAATGGGAATTGAATCACGATTTGAAAACGGTTTACGGGTAACCGATGAACGGATTGTTGAAGTTGTTGAAATGGTTTTAGCGGGATCCATAAACAAAGAAATTGTTGCTCTCATCAACGCTGAGGGTGAATGGGCAATAGGATTATGCGGCAAGGATGGCAATATGGTTTTTGCCGAAAAGGCTTATAAAACTGTCATTGATCCTGATTCTCATATTGAACGTGTTTTAGATTTGGGGTTTGTTGGTGAGCCTATTGAA
Source organism: Bartonella sp. AC329YNZD (assembly GCF_042196685.1). NCBI lineage: Bacteria > Pseudomonadati > Pseudomonadota > Alphaproteobacteria > Hyphomicrobiales > Bartonellaceae > Bartonella > Bartonella sp. AC329YNZD. The sequence goes on from NZ_JBHIQS010000002.1 coordinate 209,793, forward strand.
GTTGATCGCACATTGCTAGATCTCTTAGCATGTTCTGAAATGATACCAGTTCTTGCTCCTGTGGCTCCAGGACGCGATGGTAAAACTTACAATATTAATGCTGATATTTTTGCTGGAGCTATTGCTGGTGCATTAGAGGCTAAACGCCTTTTATTTCTCACTGATGTTCCTGGTGTTTTGGATAAACAGGGTAAACTTTTAAAAGAATTGACAGTTTCTGAAGCTGAGAAACTTATCAAAAATGGAACAATTTCAGGAGGCATGATCCCAAAAGTAGAGACTTGTATAAAAGCCCTTCAAAATGGTGTGGAAGGTGTTGTCATTTTAAACGGTAAAACCCCTCATCCTGTTTTACTAGAACTGTTTACCGAACAGGGAATTGGAACGCTTATTGTTTCATAAATTGTGCGGAAAATTGAAGGAGAAGGCTTTTCATGAAAAGTATAAAACAGTTTAAATATCCTTTATTAAGTAAACCAGAATTGGCACTATTTGCTGCGACAATATTGTGGGGCATTACATTTTTAGTCATTCACATTGCTGTACGCTATAGCGGTCCTTTATTTTTTGTTGGATTTCGTTTTATTGTTGCATCTCTTATATGTGGGGCAATTTTTTGGCGCTCTATAAAAAGGATAACTGTTTATGAAGTTTTTGCTGGGATGGCGATTGGTTTAGCCATGTTTTTGGGGTATGCTTTTCAAGCTGCTGGACTTCAAACGATTATTAGTAGTCAGTCGGCTTTTATCACAGCGCTTTATGTACCGATGGTTCCAATCTTGCAATGGATTGTGTTTAAAAAACCTCCCCGTTTAGCATGTTGGATTGGTATTGTTTTCGCTTTTATTGGGCTTGTATTCATTTCAGGACAAAAGCCTGGAAGTTTTGATTTTTCAAAAGGTGAAATTTTGACTTTGTTAGGTGCATTAGCGATTGCTGGAGAAGTCATACTCATCGGAATTTTTGCGAACAAGGTTGATAGTCGGCGTGTAACCATTATTCAGTTATTTTTTAGTGGTTTTTTTTCATTTGCTTGTATGCCTTTGATGGGTGAAAGCATTCCTGAATTTTCGTGGGTGTGGTTTAATATTGGTATAGGATTGGCATTAATGAGTGCCATCATTCAATTAGCTATGAATTGGGCACAAAAGTCTATTTCCCCTACGCGTGCGACACTCATTTACGCAGGTGAACCGGTATGGGCTGGTATTGTTGGGCGTTTGGCTGGAGAACGTTTATCTCCCTTAGCTTTATTGGGCGGTTTGCTTATTCTTATTGGGATCATTGTGGCTGAATTACAACCTTCACAATGGCGTAAAAAAAATAAAGCAATTAAAAAAATTGATTAGCTATACATTTTTTTATTATGATTTTATTGCACGAGATTTTTGCTTGTAGAGTTTTCATTTTTAAAGTTTTTTTTAATATTAAGATGATTAAGAATTCTATAAATTATTCCAGCTTTTGCATGCCAAATTGGAGCAAGAGTATGCTTCTATCTGTTTTCTAACCTCTGAAAAGGAAAAACAAACTTCATTGAGCTAAGCATTAAGTTGTAAAAGTGAAAATTAATACGCATCTTTACGATCATTTTTAAATTCGGCTTTAACAACTTTCAAAAACATCTACGGTAATATTTTTGAATAATGAAAACTATGCACTGTCGCACGTTATTCCTTTTGTTCTTTAACTCCCATGCAAAATAGAAACGCTCAAAGCAGCCCCCATAATGGTGTATATTAACGCACTTTTTTAAAAGACATATTTTCTCAATGGATATTGTACCCATTGATGGTCCATGTGAAATGTATAAAGGCCATGAAATATCACCATTTTTACTTAAAATAAAAAATTAAAGTTAATAGCATTATTTTCTTTATCAATTACCATTACGACAAGTTTTGGTACTTGAAAGAGTTTATTAAGAAGTATTTTACTCATTCCTTAAACGGCTTTATCCATACACCAGTCCTGTTTGTCCACTTCTGTTTGTAATGTGTAAAAAATTTGATTAATTTACTATAAGCAAGCTTAAGATGAAAAAGGTTCGCGATATTCAGGGTTTTTATTTAATTTGCAAAACAATAAATAGTCATTATAAATAAAAACACTACCAAATTAATAGAAGAGATTTGATGTTTTTTTATCTTTAATGAAAGAAGAAAGGCGTTGTATAAAAGGGCATAAAAACTTTACTCAATAAAGCTTATTTCTAAAGTTTTAAACATTGAGAAGAAAATTATCTCTCTCAATATCCATTTTATTTTATAAGATTGCTGAAAAAAACAGATTATTGCGCACAAATAAAAAGCATTTCTTGCGCATTTTATTGAAAGCCTTAGTGATATACGCATCCATTATTGCGTTGCATATTCACGGGCTTATTTTAAAGAAACATCTCTTAACGCTCTCAATCCCATTTCGCGACGGTGCCTATGAATAGTATAACGGTAAATCCATTGAGCACCCCCATCTTTATGCTTATGAAAAAGTAAGTCGGCACCATCACACTATTTGCCAGCTCGTGGGTGTTGCCGACAGCTCTTGCATTAAAACGGGTTCATAAGAGCCATTTTTAGTTCTTTCTTATATAAAATTTTATCCACACACTCATGCCGCTTGTAATGTGCAAGTAAGTGATTTTAATTGATTCAAGATATACAGATTTGAAATGAGAGAATCTTACGGTACTCAAGGTTCTAATTCAATATAAATAATGCTAAATTATATTTATAAATCAATATCTTATTATATAATGCCAGCATATGAGTTATCAAACAAGATGTGAAAAGATCATTTTAGCACCCTTGGATTTAATTTAGCAAACAAAAGCCTCATTTTTTAGTCTATGAAAAGTTGTGTTTTGAGAAGCTTTTTAGGTTTATATTCTTTTGATAGAAGCCGGAGCATAATTGGTCTTTGCGTTTTGTATTATTCTTTGCTAAATCGCCTTATATGACAATAGATCGTAATTATATTCGTAATTTTTCCATCGTGGCGCATATTGATCACGGCAAATCCACTTTAGCTGATCGTTTGATTCAAATAACAGGTGGGCTTGAAACACGTGAGATGAAAGAACAAGTACTCGATTCCATGGATATTGAGCGTGAACGTGGAATTACTATTAAAGCACAAACGGTACGTTTACACTATAAGGCAAAGAATGGTGAAACCTATATTTTAAATCTTATGGATACACCTGGTCATGTGGATTTTGCTTATGAGGTTTCGCGTTCATTGGCAGCTTGTGAAGGTTCTCTGTTAGTGGTGGATGCAAGCCAAGGCGTAGAGGCGCAGACATTAGCAAATGTTTATCAAGCCATTGATAATTCCCATGAGTTAGTTGTTGTTCTCAATAAAGTTGATCTTCCAGCAGCAGAACCTGAGCGTGTTAAAGAACAAATTGAAGATGTGATAGGCATTGATACATCTCAAGCAGTAGAAATATCAGCAAAAACAGGTTTGGGTGTTCCTGATGTTTTGGAGGCAATTGTTGCACAATTACCACCTCCACGTACAGGCGATGTTGCAAATCCCTTGAAAGCAATGTTGGTTGATAGCTGGTATGATGCATATCTTGGTGTCATTGTTTTGGTACGGGTGATAGATGGTATTTTAAAAAAAGGCCAAACCATTCGTATGATGGGTACAGGAGCAAAATATCCAGTTGAGCGCGTTGGGGTTTTTACACCTAAAATGGTACAGGTTGATGAATTAGGACCAGGTGAGATTGGTTTTATCACTGCTTCTATCAAAGAGGTAGCAGACACACGGGTTGGGGATACGATTACTGAAGAGCGTCGTCCTTGTGAAAATGCTTTGCCTGGTTTTAAGCCGGCGCAACCTGTTGTCTTCTGTGGACTTTTTCCAATTGATGCTGCCGATTTTGATGATTTGCGTGCAGCCATGGGCAAATTACGCTTAAATGATGCGAGTTTTTCTTTTGAAATGGAAACATCCGCGGCTTTGGGTTTTGGTTTTCGCTGTGGCTTTTTGGGGCTTCTGCATCTTGAAATTATTCAAGAGCGATTAGAGCGTGAGTTTAATTTGGATTTAATTGCGACAGCACCTTCGGTTGTTTATCGCATGAATATGAATGATGGTTCTGTTAAAGAGTTGCACAATCCAGCAGATATGCCGGATGTGGTTAAAATTTCTTCCATAGAAGAACCATGGATTCGGGCGACAATCATGACTCCTGATAATTATCTTGGGTCAATTTTAGAACTATGCCAAGAGCGGCGCGGGGTACAGGTTGGTTTGTCCTATGTTGGAACTCGTGCTATGGTAACGTATGATTTACCACTGAATGAAGTTGTTTTTGATTTTTATGATCGGCTAAAATCGATTTCAAAGGGTTATGCTTCTTTTGATTATCAAATGACAGATTATGCAGAAGGGGATTTAGTTAAAATGTCTATTTTGGTAAATGGAGAGTCTATAGATGCATTGTCTATGCTTGTGCACCGCACGATTGCAGAAAAGCGCGGGCGTTCCATGTGTGAAAAACTGAAAGATCTTATTCCTCAGCATATGTTTCAGATTCCAGTTCAAGCGGCTATTGGTGGTAAGGTTATAGCGCGCGAAACAATTCGTGCTTTGCGTAAAGATGTAACAGCGAAATGTTACGGGGGTGATGTTACGCGTAAGCGCAAACTTTTGGAAAAGCAAAAAGAAGGCAAAAAGCGGATGCGCCAATTTGGAAAAGTAGAAATTCCACAATCGGCTTTTATCCAAGCGCTCAAAATGAATAAATAATGGAAAAAGGAATATTTTCTCTCATTGGTTGCGCTTTTGCTTTTGTCGATTGGTTCAGGTGCTTAAAGAACACTTTTAAATAGAATCGCACTGTGCTTCATGTTTTTGTGTATTGCGAATGGTGTCACTTTCTCACGTAAAACAGAATGCTTTAAACAAAATACATTTGTTGTGTTGCACGTTTGTGCACTTGTTTCAAAGAAACATCTCTCAATACATCAAACTTCATTTCACAACGGGGGCTGCAACAAAATATAACGTGAAATTCATTGTAAATTACATGAAACCCATTTGGCGCCACATCTTTATGCGTCAGAAAGGTGCAAAGCGCACCCATCATACTCTTTTTCAGCTCAAAATATTATGATAGCTCTTGGCGATAGAGAGAATTCATTAAAGGTATTTCACTCTTTTCTTGAAGTGTTTCTTACCCACACGCCAACTACGTTTGTGACGAGCAAGGAAATGATAGTGATTGATTCACTATGAAAGGATTTGAAATGAGAGAATCCTTGTATTCGAGGTTATTATTCAAGTTAAAAAACGAGAAAATATTATTATGCATTAATCTTGTGTCTAAGAACGTAAAAGATCATTAATGGATGTTTTTTCTCGTGTTTTTTGATCAACGCGTTTTACAATAACAGCACAATAAAGGTTTGGGCCTGCTTCACCATTTGGTAATGGTTTTCCAGGGAGAGAACCTGGCACGACCACTGAATAGGCTGGTACTTCACCAATAAAAATTTCACCTGTTGTACGATCAATAATCTTTGTTGATTTTCCAATAAAGACTCCCATTCCTAAAACAGCGCCTTCACGAATAATACAGCCTTCAACAATTTCAGAGCGTGCACCGATAAAGCAGTGATCTTCAATGATTGTTGGATTTGCTTGCAGGGGTTCCAAAACACCTCCAATACCAACACCGCCAGAAAGATGAACATGTTTACCAATTTGAGCACAAGAACCGACGGTGGTCCATGTATCAACCATTGTTCCTTCATCGATAAAGGCGCCGAGATTGACAAAGGATGGCATCAATACAACATGAGGTGCAATATAGGCAGAATGGCGTACAATGGCTCCAGGAACAGAACGGAAATTAGCGCTTTTAAAATCTGCCTCTTGCCAACCAGAGAATTTTGAAGGAACTTTATCCCACCAATGTGTTCCATTTACACCACCGGCAATAATTTGCATAGGGTTAAGCCGAAAAGAGAGCAAAACAGCTTTTTTCAACCATTGATGAACATGCCATTGTCCGTTTTTTTGCCGTTCTGCGACGCGAATTGCACCTTTATCGAGAAGATTCAATGCGTGTTCGACACTCTCACGAATTTCACCTTTTGTGGTAGTATCAATAGAATCACGATCATCAAATGCTTTTTCGATAATGATTTCAAGTTGTGTGAGATTGATCATGAACATAGTTCCGTTAAACAAGTTGAAAGCTTCAAGATTTATTCTCTATGACTTACGCGAAGAAATGTTTTCAGTCAATAAAACGATGAGGAAGTAGGACAGGTGCATGAAAAAAGGCTGTAAAGAAAAAAGAAAAGCAGAGCAAGAAAACTGGACACCACTTCTCCATACGAAGGATGCTCTACAACAAATACATAAAGTCTCTAATTCAGCACAGGTGCGTTCGTCTACTTATCGTTTAGCCTATATCGATCAAGAGTTTATGATGCGTCCAGAGTTGCGCTCACAACGTATTGGTCTTGAATTTTTAAAGCCGGAAATAACTCTTAAAGAATATAATATTCAATCGACAGTTGTTTTGTTTGGTGGTGCGCGCATTCCTGAACCTAGGCAAGCTGCGTGGGCAGCAAAAAATGAAACACAAAAGAAAAATTTGCGTGCTATGTCACATTATTACGATGAAGCAAGAGAGTTTGCGCGTTTGTGCTCACTTTATTCTGCTACGACAGAATATCGTGAATTTGTGGTTGTTACGGGGGGCGGACCAGGGATCATGGAGGCGGGAAATCGTGGTGCTTGTGATGTTGGGGCTCCAACAATTGGCTTGAATATTATTTTACCGCATGAGCAAGAGCCTAATTCATATGTTTCGCCGCATTTGTGTTTTAATTTTCACTATTTAGGGATGCGAAAAATGCATTTTTTATTACGAGCGAAAGCATTAGCCATTTTTCCTGGAGGATTTGGGACTCTGGATGAACTGTTTGAGACGTTAACTTTAGTACAGACGGGGCGTATGAAACAGGTACCAATTTTATTGTTTGGCAAAGAATTTTGGAGCAATGCTATCAACTTTGAGTATCTATCTGCACAAGGTACGATCTCTCCCAGTGATGTTAATTTTGTGAAATTTGTCAATACAGCAGCAGAAGCGTTTGAAGAAATTCGTTCTTTTTATATGCTGCCTTAACAGTTTTTGAGGCGTTAACGCTTGAAGGATCATTAATATTCTACTTTGGTTAAATAAAGTCCTGAGGGGGGGGCAACAACACCACAGCGTTTGCGATCTTTAGCGTGAAGAGCTGCTTCAAGATCTTGTGTTGTCCAACGTCCAATACCCACTTCCATGAGGCTTCCTGCGAATGAACGGATTTGATGATGAAGAAAAGAACGAGCTTGTGCATAAAGGAAGATTTCCTCTCCTTCTCTTTGAACATCAAGGCGTTCAAGGGTACGAATAGGGCTTTTGGCTTGGCAATGTGCTGAACGGAAAGTTGTAAAATCATGTTGTCCAACAAGCTTTTGCGCAGCTTCATGCATAGCTTCAGCATTAAGAGGTTTTGGTATCCACCATACGCGTTTGGCATTTAGAGCTGGTGGAGAGCGGCGATTGAGAATTTTAAAAAGATAATGGCGCTTTACAGCGGAAAATCGTGCATCAAAGTCATCAGGGACATTTTGTACGTTTAGGATTGAAATCGCTTCTCCCTGTTTACGTAAAAGAGCATTGAGTGCGTCACGCACAGTATGGGGGGGCCAGTTTTTTTCAAAATCAACATGGGCAACTTGTCCCGTGGCATGCACCCCTGCATCCGTTCGTCCTGCTGTTGTTATGGTCAATTGTTGTCCACTGAAGGAAAAGAGTACCTGTTCAAGAGTTCCTTGTATCGTGTGAAGCTCCACTTGACGCTGCCAACCAGCATAATTTGAACCATCGTATTCAAGAGTGAGTTTAAAACGTGGCATATTAAAAAACAGCAGAAATATGAGCGCCTCGCAAGAATGTTGCGCTATCAAGAATTTTACCGCCAGATCTTTGGAGAGAGGTTATTTCTATCCGTCCTTGTCCACAATGAATAATCAAAGAATTTGGTTCTATCCTCCCAATTTCAAAAGAAGCTCCTGTTGTTAAGCGACTTTCAATAATTTTTACGCGTTCTTCTCGTCCACCGATATTCATATTGCACCAGCAACTAGGAGAGGGAGAGAGCGCGCGAATATGCCTATGAATAAACTCTGCAGGTTTTGTCCAATCAATGCGGGTTTCTTCTTTCCTAATTTTGGCTGCATAGGTGATGCCTTCCTCTGATTGTGGGGTCAGTTTAAGTTGTCCTTTTTCAAGAGTTGATAGAGCTTCTATCATAAGTTCTGCGGCTATATTTGAAAGTTTATTTGAAAGCTCAGCGCTGGTGGCGCTATCAGTAATAGGGAGAGAACGAGAAAGAGCAATAGGTCCTGTATCAAGTCCTTCATCCATTTTCATGATCATGATACCTGTTTCCTTATCACCGGCCATAATTGCTCGTTGAATAGGTGCAGCACCACGCCAACGTGGTAAGAGTGAAGCGTGGGCATTAAAACAACCAAAACGCGGTGCTTCGAGAATAGCTTTGGGTAACAGGAGTCCATAAGCCACGACAATAGCAGCATCAACAGAAAGTGCTGCAAATTTTTCTTGTTGTTCGGCTGTTTTAAGTGTTTGAGGCGTAAAGATAGGAATAGATTTTTCTTTTGCTACCGTGTGAACAGCTGAGGGGATTAATTTAAGCCCCCGACGTCCTGCTGGACGAGGGGGTTGACTATAAACAGCGACAACATCATGACCAGCATTCAATAAAGCATGTAAAATGGGAACAGAAAAATCTGGTGTTCCCATAAAACTTAACCGTAATGCCATTACAAAACTGCTTCCTGTGTGTTTTTTTCTTTTGCGCGTTTTTTAAATTTTCGTATCACCATATCGCGTTTGATCTTTGAAATGTAATCAATAAAAAGACGCCCATTTAAATGATCAATTTCATGCTGTAAGCAAGTCGCCAAGAGATCATCTGCTTCAATTTCTGTCTGTTTTCCTTCACGGTCCTGATAGCGAACACGCAGACGTTTAGGGCGTTCAACTTCCGCAAAATAGTCAGGAATAGAAAGACAACCTTCTTTATAAATATTGCGCTCATCTGAAAGCCATAAAATCTCAGGGTTGATAATAACAAGCGGTTTTTTCTGCTCATCTTCAGAATTTCCAGAGACATCCATAACCAACATACGTAGTGGTATACCAATTTGAATAGCAGCAAGACCAACACCTTTAGAATGATACATGGTCTCCAACATATCATCTGCGAGCTTTTGGAGAGCTGAATCGACCTGCTCAACGGGTTTGGACTCTTCCCGTAAAATCGGATCAGGTAAAATAACTAAAGATCTTATTGGCATAAGAAGAGATTAATCAAAGGTTTGTTATTGGTCAATATTGAATAACGGATTCTTGCATTTTTTTACCATAAGAGCGTTATATTACCTTTTATGTTTGATTCGTTTTTTTCTATACTCACTGGTGAGTTTTTTTCTAAATTAATCGTTTTACTTTTATTTACACTTGTCTGTTTGGCATTTTTTATGCTGATACATTCTCATCGAAAAAGAACATTTTTGGAACAAGAAACTGCTGAACGTGCGCGTGAGGCACAAATGCAGATGGCTACCTTGCTAAAAACACAAGCTGAAATGCAAGGGCGAATGCAAACGATGGCGGAAATTTTTGGTCAACGGCAAGCTGAATTGAATAAATCGCTCAGTGAGCAACTCAATGGAATGACAACAAGCTTAGGTCAAACACTTCAGGTACAGACTAAATCCACTTATGAAAATTTGAATCGTTTGCAAGAACGTTTAGCAGTGATTGATGCGGCACAAAATAATATTCAATCGCTTACGGGACAAGTTGTTCAGTTGCAATCCATTTTAAGCAATAAGCAGACACGTGGTACCTTTGGTCAGGGGCGGATGGAAGCAATTATTGCTGATGCCTTACCAGCAAATGCCTATGCTTTTCAGGCTGTTCTTTCCAACGGAAAGCGCCCAGATTGTCTTATTCATATGCCCAATAAAGCACCTTCTCTTGTTGTTGATGCTAAATTCCCTCTAGAGGCTTGGAATGCTATGCGTAAAGCCGCATCAACGCAAGAGCGTCAAGAGGCAGAACGCCAATTTCGTACCGATATGGAAGTCCATATCCGTGATATTGCGCAGAAATATTTAATTCCTGGAGAAACCCATGACACTGCTTTCCTTTTTGTGCCATCGGAATCAATTTTTGCAACAATTTATGAGGACTTTGAGGCATTGGTACAAAAAGCCAATAGAGCCCATGTGATTATTGTTTCACCATCTTTGTTGATGCTCTCTGTCCAGGTTGTACAAACCATTATGAAAGATGCGCGGATGCGTGAACAAGCGCATTTAATTCAATCGGAAGTGGCAAAACTGATGGAAGATTTTGGACGAATGGATATGCGTGTTCGCGCCCTACAGAAGCACTTTTACAAAGCAGGTGAAGATATAGAGGGAATTTTAATATCATCTTCCAAAATTATGAAACGGGCAAATCGCATTGAAACTTTCGAATTAAAAGAAAATTACTCTGAGCCAACAAAAATGACAACATCCGCTCAGTCACAAACATTGCGTTTAGTTGATGAGGAATAACGCAAAACAATTTTCTTAAATATCACAAGTTAGATCACGCTCTTTATTGATTGGTAATCATTTTTTAGTATCTCTATCTTGTTTTATTTCTTAAACGAGAGGAATAGAGAATATGCGACACCTTTTGTTTTTAGGGGCATTGGTGTTTCTGCTAGGGGGCTGTGCAACAACCACTCCTACTCACACAAACAATGCTTGCGCTATTTTAGCACAAAAAAATGGTTTTTTTGATAATTGGGGAAAGGCGTCTCAAAAAGCAGAAATGCGCTATGGGATTCCTATGCCTATTATTCTTGCAACCATTAATATGGAATCAAGTTTTCGTCATAATGCACGTCCTCCACGCAAAAAACTACTTGGTTTTATCCCATGGAAGCGTCGGTCGACAGCTTATGGTTATGCTCAAGCGCTTGACAGTACATGGGCAATGTATCTTCGCTCTACAGGAAAGTCTTTTGCATGGCGTACGAATTTCGCAGATGCTGCTGATTTTGTTGCTTGGTATCATCGCCAAAGTGTTCAACGCAATGGCGTGAGGTTTGATGATGCATATAGCCTTTATTTAAATTATCATATGGGACATGGTGCTTATGCGCGTAGTGGCGGGCATGTCACTGTTGCACTTTCACAGGTAGCACAGCGCATGGCGAGAATATCGAAGCTCTATGAACAGCAATTAAAGAGATGTGGATGGCGTTAGGGAGGATTTTGAAAATCTCAATCAGAGAATTGATGTGGTGAAATTATTTGAGAGCAAAATTTCTTATGGTGCGACAAGGTTATCTCGTTTTTCCGGTTTTAGAATAAAATAAATTGTTATTGAATAGAATAAACTCAAGCGACAGAAAGCTTTTGCAATGCACGATATATTTGAGCGCACTCTCTATATTTTCCCCCTTTGTTCAAAGAGTTGACAATAGAAACGATCTTCCATTTAGCGCGCTGGCATTGAGCACTGGGTGAAATACCAGAGATTATTGAAGGAAAAAATATAATCTCTTTTTTATTTTCATTATATGCATTATTGGCTGAATATTCTGTTTATTAAGTGTATAAAATAGCAATCAAAACAAATGCAATTCCAGCATTATAAAGAGGTAAAAAGTTCAATATAAAAAACGAGAAATGCATTCAATGAAAGAGTATCGTTTCATAAAAACTTTTCTTTGTATAAAGGGAGTGCTACAGCTCTTCAGAAACCTAAGTGTATATTGAGTATTGTATAGAATGAAGCGTGTCTATTCATCTTTCCTGCCCTATTATTAATTAAAAAAATTATCTTGTAGTGTTGTAAAACACTATCATTTATAGGACTGTAAAGTATATATAACTTTACAGAGCAGAATATTCTAGGAAGGATTTTTCTGTAACGCCTATGAAAAAACAAATAAGCCTTCAATGTTGTGATAGCGCTTGCATTTGAGACTATTTATGAGAGGCATTTTTATTCTTTTCTTAAACGGTTTTTACTAAAAATCATTGTTTTATAACGGTAATATACCTTTATTCATATTGAATTAAGAATTTTGAATAGCTTAGGATTTTGTCATTTCAGATCTCTTGATGTTTAACCAAGAAAAACCATTGGCTTGTACATAAGCGCGATTGGCATGTGGATAAAAACACATAAAGAAAGGAGCAAAAATACCTCTTATGAACATTCTCAAATATAAGAATTTTTGCAACATTAGGGATTGAAAAGTATAATGATGGCACTGCTTTACTCCTACACCTCCAACATCGTTTGTGATGTGTAAGGAAGGAATCCTATTGATTCAATGCGTTATAGCTTATGGTGAGAGAAGTTTATTTTGTTTAGAGTTATCACTTAATAATATAAATAATTTATAATGATAACAATATGTTATTTAAGATTTAACATGCTTCAGTATTGAGTTGGTGAATGCTACTCAAGGGGATAATTTTTTAAATTGCTAGAACATCTGATAAGACTAAAAATATTCAACAAAAGTCCTGATTCGCAATAATTGGAAAGTATATCTTAATCTTCTATTCCCAAATCTTTATTTAGGTACTTCTTATCTTTTAAAAGGATATCGATAATCAACAGATTATGATTTTGTAGTGAAGAAGGATTCAAATTTTGTCCTTTAAAATAGGTGTCAGTTAAACAGCTCCTTTTTTATTTCTGTGTAAAGCATAAAAAATGATCCTTTCCATTGTTATGTAAAGTAAAACTTTACAATCCAACAAATGATTAGAAACGCATAATGATAGCATTAAAGCAAGGAACGCGCTACTGGAACAATGGTTACAGAGCACATAAATCTTTTAAAGATGCACAGATTCTATAACTGATTCTCTTGACAGAAAAGCCAACCCTTTTGGTGGAGCTAAGCGGGATCGAACCGCTGACCTCTTGCATGCCATGCAAGCGCTCTCCCAGCTGAGCTATAGCCCCTATAAAAACAAACTTTCTCAAAAGAACAATATACAACCCATGCCTTTTAAAGCGAGAAAAATTGAAGATCAAGAAGAATTTGCATTCAATAGAAAAGATGCCTTCTTTTACTTCTTTTAAGTGTCGTCATCGTTAGAAACACCACCTCCAAGAATATCAGTAACATCCTCCTCCTCATCGTCATCATCATGAGATAAAAATGTATCATCGTCATCACCGAGATCTACATCACTATCTTCCAAATCAGGAAGATCGTCATCTTTAGAATCTTCATCATCCTCTTCAAGAAGCATAAAAGCAGATTTTTCAAGTGCTGTATCAAGCTCTTCAGTATCAACTTCTTCTTCGTTGTTTGCTTCAGCTGCCGCAACCTCAAAATAAGAACGTGGATAAGAAATTCCTGTATAAGGCGACACAATAGGATCGCGATTTAGATCGTAAAATTTTTTTCCTGTTTCTGGATCAACACGTTTAGTTCCGAGTTCCTGTTTTGCCATAAGCCGTGCCTCTTTGATTAACTATTATTCCATTAAAAGATGAATTTTATGGTGCTTAATCGAAAAATAATGCCTTTGTCAAAGATAAATACATTGCTCCGCATAGATTTTCTCATGACGTCCTTTAAAGCATGTGCTAAAGGATGCATAATTTCATAAAAGTTAGATAGAATTAAATAGAATTTCCATGCAAAAAGCAATCCCTATAACCGCCTATAAATCGAGTAGTCTCTCTGGAAAAATTCAAATACCAGGAGATAAATCAATCTCCCATCGCTCTCTTATATTGGGAGGATTAGCAAGTGGTGAGACATATATCCACGGATTACTTGAAAGCGCTGATATACTCAATACAGCTGCTGCTATGCAAGCTATGGGCGCCTGTATTATTAAAAAAGATGAAGTTTGGATCATACGAGGAACAGGAAATGGTTGCCTCTTAGCTGCGCAAAAACCTTTAGACTTTGGCAACGCTGGAACAGGTGCTCGTTTGGTTATGGGATTGGTTGGTCCCTATCATATGAAAACAACTTTTATTGGTGATGCTTCTCTCTCTAAACGTCCAATGGGACGTATCCTTGATCCACTGCGTCTCATGGGGGTTGAAATTGAGGCAACGCACGATGATCACCTTCCTTTAACGCTTTATGGACCGAAAATGGCTAATCCGATTCGCTACCGTGTTCCAATAGCTTCCTCCCAAATTAAATCAGCAATCCTGTTTGCTGGACTCAATACCGCCGGCACTACAACTGTTATTGAACCTGTTCTGACACGAGATCATACGGAAAAAATGTTAAAAGCATTCGGTGCGCAACTTGAAATAGAAAAAGATAACGAAGGTGCGCGTTTGATTCATCTTAATGGTCAACCCCATCTTACTGGACAAACAATTCATATTCCGGGGGATCCTTCTTCTTCTGCTTTTCCAATTATCGCAGCCCTTCTTGTAGAAGACTCTGATATCACCGTTGAAAATGTTTTGATAAATAACTCTCGAATAGGACTTATCGAAACATTGTGGGAAATGGGTGCTCAAATTGATTTTTTGAACCGACGTCAAACAGGTGGAGAGGATGTTGCTGATCTACGGATAAAATCATCGGTCCTTAGAGGCGTTACGGTGCCCAAAGAACGTGCTCCATCGATGATTGATGAATATCCTGCTTTGGCAGTAGCAGCAGCCTTTGCAGAAGGCGAAACAGTTATGTTAGGCATTGAAGAATTGCGTGTTAAAGAATCAGATCGGCTGTCTGCTGTTGCTCAAGGATTAAAAATTAATGGCGTAGACTGTGAAGAAGGTCAAGATTTTCTTGTTGTTTATGGAAAAGGTTCTGCCAAAGGTTTGGGGGGTGGGTATGTTGCCACACATCTTGATCATCGAATTGCTATGTGTTTTCTCATTTTTGGGCTTGTGTCAGAAAAACCTGTTACCATTGATGATAAACGAATGATCGCTACGAGCTTTCCAGAGTTTATTCCTTTTATAAAAAAACTTGGGGGGAGAATCGCTTGAAGCCTTTTGTTATTGCTATTGATGGACCTGCAGCCTCAGGCAAAGGAACCTTAGCACGTAAAATTGCTGCACATTATCATCTTCATCATCTCGATACTGGTCTCACTTATCGTGGTGTTGCTTATGCGCTTTTACAACAAAATTTATCTCTTCATGATGAAAGTAATGCTATTATTTATGCTAAAGAACTTGATTTTAATACCTTAAATCCTTCTCTTCTTTCTTCTCATGAACTTGGTGAAGCGGCTTCAAAAATAGCAATTAACCCTGCTGTACGCAAAATTCTTGTCGAAAAACAACGCAACTTTGCTAAAGTTTTGCCCGGCTGTGTGCTTGATGGGCGTGATATCGGAACGATTGTTTGTCCTGATGCCGATATCAAGTTTTATATTCTAGCCAATGTTCAAACACGCGCCAAACGCCGCTACCAAGAGATTTTAAAAAAAGGTGTTCAAGCAAATTATCATGAAATCCTAGCTCAACTTGAACAGCGCGACAGTCGCGATATAACGCGCAAACAAAGCCCACTAAAACCAGCAAAAAACGCCCACTTGCTTGATACGTCAGAATTGAGTATAGAAGCAACATTTGAAATTGCATGTAGTTTTATTGATCCAATCATAAAAATGCATATAATTGGATAAATTCGTCAAGGTGACTTCCGGCCTAGCGCTAACTTTTTTTCCTGTATTTAAAAGGAAAAAGGCAAGAAGTTGCTTATGTTAACACTAACCTAGCGCTCATACCTTATAATACAAGGTATATATTAGGAGTTCTTATGTCACAATACAATCCCACAACAGCGGATTTTGAAGCCCTTTTAACAGAATCTTTTCAAACTAATGATCTTAATGAAGGATCTGTTGTTAAAGGTCGTGTTATTGCAATCGAAAAAGACATGGCCATTATTGATGCTGGTCTTAAAGTCGAAGGACGTATTCCTCTCAAAGAATTTGGAGCTAAAGCAAAAGATGGTTCTTTGCAAGTTGGCGATGAAGTTGAGGTTTACATTGAACGCATTGAAAATGCGATGGGTGAAGCTGTTTTATCGCGTGAAAAAGCAAGGCGCGAAGAAAGTTGGGTCCGTTTGGAGGAAAAATTCAATGCTGGTGCGCGCGTTGATGGAGTGATCTTTAGCCAAGTAAAAGGTGGTTTTACAGTCGATCTTGATGGTGCCGTTGCTTTCTTACCTCGCAGCCAAGTTGATATTCGTCCCATTCGTGATGTTTCACCTCTCATGCATAATTCACAGTCCTTTGAAATTTTGAAGATGGATCGTCGTCGTGGCAATATTGTGGTCTCACGCCGCACTGTTTTAGAAGAAAGCCGCGCTGAGCAACGTTCAGAAATCGTACAAAATCTTGAAGAAAACCAAATCGTTGAAGGTGTGGTGAAAAATATTACAGATTATGGTGCCTTTGTTGATCTTGGTGGGATTGATGGTCTCTTGCACGTTACAGATATGGCATGGCGGCGTGTTAATCACCCATCTGAAGTGCTCACAATTGGCCAAACGATTAAAGTGCAGATTATTCGCATTAATCAAGATACGCACCGTATTTCTCTTGGAATGAAACAGCTTGAAAGTGATCCTTGGGAAAGTATCAGTGTCCGGTATCCGATTGGTAAAAAAATTACGGGTGCTGTTACCAACATTACTGATTACGGTGGTTTTGTTGAAATTGAACCAGGAATCGAAGGGCTGATCCATGTTTCTGAAATGAGCTGGACAAAGAAAAATGTTCATCCTGGAAAAATTCTGTCTACATCACAAGAAGTAGAAGTGGTTGTTCTTGAGATTGATCCTTCTAAACGGCGTATTTCTCTTGGCTTAAAACAAACATTTGAAAATCCATGGGAAGCTTTTGCCAATAAATTTCCTGTCAATTCTCAAATTGAAGGAGAGGTTAAAAATAAAACAGAATTTGGTCTCTTTATTGGGCTTGAAGGCGATGTTGACGGTATGGTTCATCTGTCTGATCTTGATTGGAACCGTCCTGGTGAACAAGTCATTGATACTTACAATAAAGGCGATATCGTTAAAGCTGTGGTTCTTGATGTTGACATTGAAAAAGAGCGCATTTCTCTTGGAATTAAGCAGCTTTCCAGCGATAAAGTTGGAGAAGCAGCTGCTTCTGGCGAATTGCGAAAAGGTGCAGTTGTAACATGCGAAGTGATTGCTGTTAACGACAATGACATTGGTGTAAAATTGATTGACCACAACCTTGAGACAACTATTCGGCGTGCTGATCTTGCGCGTGATCGTGATGAGCAACGTCCTGAGCGTTTCGCAATTGGGCAAAAGGTTGATGCTCGCATCACAGCATTTGATAAAAAAACACGTAAAATTTCAGTATCAATCAAAGCTTTAGAAATTGCAGAGGAAAAAGAAGCTGTTGCACAATATGGTTCTACAGATTCAGGTGCTTCTCTTGGTGATATTCTGGGTGCAGCTTTGAAAAAACAAGAACAAGATTAATCATCAATCATTAAAGTTGATGTTGTTATTAAGGTCACTCATTTTAAGAGTGACCTTTTTATTTTCTAAAGAAATTGTCTACTTATTTTTTAATTATTGCGTCAAAAATTGCAAATGCTTGCAAATAAAAACAAAAAGTTTGTTTTTTTGTCTATCAACGGTTCACTATTCAGATAAAATGCTTACAATTTAAATAAAAAACGATGTAATTAAATAACAATGGGACATGGCGTGCATAATATCCTTCATAAAATACTTTTTTCTCAAACAGAGAGAAAAGATCATTTTACTAATACGGATTTTCCTCTTCGTGCAATTTATAAAGTACAGGAAGATCTTTATAATTTAGGGCATGATATAGCTTCTGGTAAAGAAGTTTTACTCCCTGAATATGAGGGAGTAGAAGATTTTCGCAAGAGATTGAATGAAAGTGCTAAACTTATTCTTCATGCCTTTCATACCAGTGATTTTGCTGCCCAAAATGATGAGACCATCGCACCGTCTGCTCAATGGCTCATTGATAATTATTACGCCATTGATAAAACCATACAACAGCTACGCCGTAACCTCCCCAAGTCCTTTATAAAGCAACTTCCTCTTTCTAGACAAAAAGCAGGAATGCCACGAATTTTTATTTTAACTTGGCTTTATATCGCGCATACTGATAGTAGTTTTTCACAAGAAACACTGACTGCTATGATTAATGGATTTCAAGAAGTTTGTGCGCTCACAATTGGTGAATTGTGGGCTCTTCCTTCTGTGATGCAGATGCTGCTCATTGAAAATGTCCGTCGTCTTTCAGTCCGTATTGAAAAAGCGCGGCGTATGCGTCATCTTGCTAGTCAAGTGGCTGATAAAATTTCTCTTGTAGAAAATAAACCAAAACTCCATTCTATTTTTACGCAGTATCAACCACTTACTATTGATCCAACCTTTTCAGCGCATTTATTTTATCGTTTGCGCAGTGCATCTATTGATTCAACCGTAGCATTAACTTGGCTTGAAAAACAATTGGAAAGCCAAGGCAGTAGCTTAGAGATTGCAACAGCCGATGAACACACCCGACAAGCAGCAGATGGTGTGACCATGGGTAATATTATCAGTGCTCTTAAAGCTATAGATGATGTTGATTGGACAGCATGGTTTGAAACAGTGAGTTGTGTTGATTCTATTTTGCGTAAAAATAGTGATTTTTCTGAAATTGATGCTCACTCACGCAATATTTATCGACAAGTCATTGAAAAAGTTTCACGCTTTTCACCTCTTAGTGAACTGGAAGTTGCACATAAAGTTGTAGAAATGGCAAATTCCACTTCTAAAGATATGCCTCATCATTCTTGTGTGGGGTGGTACCTTGTTGATGATGGTTGTGGTATATTTGAAAAGGCTTGTGGATATATTCCGCCCTTTCTCATAAAATGGACACGCGCTTCCTGTTGCTCAAAATTGAGAGTCATGGCCGTTTCTGTTTCTTTTCTAACGCTTGCTCTTTTGCTTGTAATTTACGTTTTTTTACAAGTGTCTGGCATGACACAATGGATGTCTTTTTGCTTTACTGTATTGGCGCTTTTTCCTGCTATCGATGCTGCTTTTGCTTTATTTAACACTGTTGTTTCTTGGTTTGTCCCATCAAAACAACTCATTGGTTATGAATATAAAGAAGGTATTCCGGGATATGCGCGGACAATGGTTGTTGTACCTACTTTGATGACATCACGCGATGATATTGATGAACAAGTGCGCAATCTTGAAGTGCACTATCTTTCCAATCCTAAAGGTGCCATTCATTTTGCACTCATTACAGATTGGGTGGATGCTCCATTAAGAGAAACGCAAGATGATCTTGATTTATTACACTATGCGCAAAAGAGTATTGATAAACTCAATAGTCGTTATCATCGTGATGAACTTCCGCTTTTTTTCCTTTTACATCGCCGACGCCTTTATAATACAAGCGAAAAATGTTGGATGGGATGGGAACGAAAGCGAGGAAAACTTCATGAACTCAATCGACTCTTAAGAGGCGATAAAAACACGAGCTTTTATCCTCCCAATCCACGTCTTCCTATGGATTGCCGTTTTGTTATGACTCTGGATTGTGATACACGTCTTACTCCAGAGAGCGTCACACAACTTGTTGGAAAGCTTAACCATCCACTCAATCATCCCATTTTTGATCCACAAAGTGGAAAGGTTGTAAAGGGCTATAGCATTTTACAACCACGCATTATTCCTTCTCTTACAACAGAAAAAAAAACATCAATTCTCCAACGCGTTTTTTCTACCAACCGTGGTATTGATCCTTATGTTTTTGCTGTTTTTGATACGTATCAAGATCTTTTAGGAGAAGGTACCTTTATCGGTAAAGGGCTTTATAATATTGATGCATTTGAACGAGCACTTTACGGCAAAATTAAAGAAAATACTGTTCTCAGTCATGATCTCTTAGAAGGAGGATATGCTCGTACTGCTTTTGTAAGTAGCGTAGAAATTGTTGAAGATTATCCGACAGCTTATAATATTGATGTTATGCGGTATCATCGCTGGATCCGCGGTGATTGGCAACTTTTACCTTATCTTTTTTTTCCTCGTCAAATAAGCTTTGTAACGCGTTGGAAAATGCAGGATAATTTACGTCGTTCTCTCATGCCACTTATGTGGTTAATCGCAGCATTTTCAGGCTGGACTCTTTTGCCATTAAAGAGTGCAATCGTCTGGCAACTATTCTTGTTGTTTAGCTCCTTCATTTCACCCATTCTATGTGTATTAAAAACGTTTGTCTCATCCAATATAGATCATTCTTTGCGTGGACATTTTCAATTAATTTTGAACAAAATTGCTCTTACAAGCGCTGATATATTTCTTAAAACGACGTTTCTTGCGCATTCGGCGTATTTTATGACCGATGCGATTATTCGTACACTCTATCGTATGACGATTTCAAAACAGCATCTTCTTGAATGGAAAACTTCTGCCGCAACAAAATCAATACCCAATAGTTTGCGTTTCTATGTTTTTACAATGGCACCAGCATCGCTTATTGGTATTCTTACTATAGCACTCCCCCTTTTTTCTGATAGTTTTGCAAGCTTGGTTGCTTTGCCTTTTGGGATAGCATGGTTTTTTTCACCCTTCATTGCTTGGATTGTGAGTCAACCTTCAACCTTTCAAGATAGCCTTTATCTTTCTTCAAAAGATGAAAAAAAACTCCGTTCTATTGCACGGCGGACATGGCTTTATTATGGAACTTTTGTCAATGCACAAAACAACTATTTGCCTCCTGATAATTTTCAAGAAGATCCTGAACCTCTTATAGCTCAACGTACATCTCCTACGAATATCGGGGTTTATCTCCTTTCTATTATTGCAGCACGTGATTTTGGTTGGATTGGTGTTGAAGAGACCATCACCCGTATTGAATGTACATTACGCTCTCTTGCAAAAATGGAAAAGTTTCGTGGTCATCTCTATAATTGGTATGAAACGGATACACTCAGACCTCTTTTACCTACTTATGTATCAACCGTTGATTCAGGAAACCTTGCCGGTCATTTGGTAACACTCTCTTCTGCTTTAAGTGAATGGGCTGAAAAACCTCATATTTTTTTTCAAAGTGACCGAGAAGGCTTATTGGATGTTTGTACTATTCTTGATGAGACTGTCAAAGAAATTCCAGATCATCAATTCAGTTTACGCCCTTTACGCCAAAGAATCGAAGAAAAAATCACTCGTTTTCATGACTCTGTCTTCACTTTTATAGAACAAGAAAATACGATCCCTTCTCACATCATGAACCTTTCACAGGTAGCCCACGATATTGTGCACTTAGTCGGTGAATTTGATCAAAAAATTCAAACGATAGAATCTGCTCGTGCGCTCTCTTGGGCTAAATGCCTTCTCGACACCTGCAACGCTCATCATCATGATGCTACTGATAATTGTGATACTGAAAAATTATGTAAAAAACTAAACCAGTTGGCTATAGCAGCACGGCAAATAGCCTTTGAGATGGAATTTGACTTTTTAGAACAGCCTAAACGGCACCTTTTATCCATTGGATATCGTGTGCAAGAAAACAAACTCGATGAAAATTGTTATGATCTGCTTGCTTCAGAAGCACGTCTTGCAAGCTTTTTTGCTATCGCAAAGGGAGATATAAAACTTAAACATTGGTTTCATCTTGGTCGACTCCTTGTACCGATAGGTTGGAAAGGTGCGCTCCTATCATGGTCTGGTTCCATGTTTGAATACCTTATGCCCTCTCTTGTGATGCATGAACCGTTAGGATCTCTACTAGATCAAACAAATCGATTAATTATTCGATGTCAAATACAATATGCCCATAAACGAGAATTGCCATGGGGTATTTCAGAGGCCGCATTTAATGCTCGCGATCATTTAATGAACTATCAATATGCTCATTTTGGTGTTCCAAGTCTCGGCTTCCAACGTGGACTCTCACGCAATGCTGTCATTGCTCCCTATGCCAGTCTTCTAGCGGCACAATATGCACCTTCTTGCGCTGTCGCTAATTTAAAACGACTCCGTGATCTTGGAGCTTTAGGAACATATGGTTATTATGATTCTGTCGATTTTACCCCTTCACGCGTGAAGATAGGGGAAAAATATGCTGTTGTACGCAATTATTATGCGCACCATCATGGCATGTCTATCCTTGCTCTTAACAATGTTATTTTTCAAGGGCGAATGCGTGATCGTTTTCACCGTAATCCCGTTATTGAAGCAACTCAATTGCTCTTACAAGAAAGAGCACCCCATTTTATTCCTATTATTCATACCAAAGCTGTTAATAGTATGCGCAATAAGTCTCAAGCATTTGACGCTGCCCCTTTGCGTATTATTAAAAATCCGTTGCTCAAACCACGAGCAACTTTGCTTTTGTCTAATGGCTCTTATTCTACCATGTTAACAGCTAATGGTTCTGGTTACAGCCGTTGGCACGATTATGCGATTACGCGCTTTATTCCTGATGCAACAGAAGATCAACAAGGTACTTTATTCTTCTTACGTGATACGCATAGTGGACGCTGGTGGTCTGTTACTGGTGAACCAACACGCGTTATTGAAGAAGAAGCTATCAGCATTTTTACAGATGAAAAGGCTGAATATACAAAAATAGTTGATGGTATTAAATCAACACTTGAATGTCTTATTACATCTGAAGGATGTGGTGAAGGGAGACGTCTTCAACTGATGAATACGACAAATAAAGATCGACTCATTGAAGTTACCTCTTATGGTGAACTGGCACTCGCAACAATGGATGTAGATAGTGCTCATCCTGTTTTTTCTCGTATGTTTATAGAGACAGAAATTGCTGAGGAAGGCAAAACAATTTTTGCCAAAAGGCGTAAACGCTCACCTAGCGACCCTGATATTTATATTGCTCATTTTGTTTCTAGTACAACAGATATTCTCCAAGAGACCGAAGCTGAAACAGATCGCTCTCTGTTTATTGGTCGGGGGCGATCTATTCATCGTCCCGCTGCATTTGACCAAAATACTCGTTTTAGTAACAGTCAAGGTTGTGTTCTAGATCCTATTATGTCATTGCGCTGCTGTGTACAAATTCCAGCCCATGGCAAAGCAGAACTTATTTTTTGGACTTTTGCTGCTCATACAAAAGAAGCGTTGCATAATCATATTAAACATTATCGACAACCTGATATGTTTCAAAAAGAACTTTCAATGGCATGGACGCGCTCACAAGTTGCACTGTATCAGAGTGGAACCCAGCTTAAAGAAGCTATTGTTTATCAAAAATATGCAACACCGCTTATCTATCCAGACCGCACATGGCGTCTTCCTTCTGAAATATTAGAAAAAATGCTTGGAAAACAGTCTGATCTTTGGCCCATGTCCATTTCAGGAGACAATCCACTCTGTCTTCTTAGATTAAATAACGAGGGAAATATAACTGTACTGCGTGAGCTTCTTAAAGCACACGAATATTGGCGTATGCGCGGTCTTATTGTTGATTTGGTCATTCTCAATGAACAAGCATTTTCCTATATACAAAATACACAACGTGCTCTTGAATGGGTCTGTGAATCTTATCGTCGCCACACGCAAGAAGCAGATGGATGCCAACATATTTTCACGCTTCGGCGCGATCAAATAAGTGAACAGAGTTTTAAAACGCTTCTTGCATCAGCGCGTATTGTTCTTGATGCCCAAAATGGCTCTTTATCTGAACAGCTTAAACGGCTTGATGAGAATGATTTTGATCTCGCAATCCGTAAAAATTATCAAGGATCTTATGAACAATTAGACTCTTCGAAATATAATGAAAGAAGGCAAGTTACACCACAAACGGAACAAAATCTTTTTGCTTCCATTGGTCTTGTTAGCCAACAAAAACCATCTTCTTTCCCTACGAATGGAGAAGATCTAAGATATTGGAATGGTTACGGTGGTTTTAATCAGCATAATCATTATGTAATACGTCTTCATGGGCATACCACCACCCCGCATCCGTGGATTAATGTTATTGCTAATCACAGGTTTGGTTTT
This sequence comes from Bartonella sp. AC329YNZD, assembly GCF_042196685.1. Taxonomy (NCBI): domain Bacteria; kingdom Pseudomonadati; phylum Pseudomonadota; class Alphaproteobacteria; order Hyphomicrobiales; family Bartonellaceae; genus Bartonella; species Bartonella sp. AC329YNZD. Next base: position 233,912 of record NZ_JBHIQS010000002.1, read on the forward strand.
CATGTTTCTGCTGAAGGTGCAATTTTTACTTGGGTTAATAATAGTCGCGATTATCAATTAACTCCTTGGGCGAATGATCCAACGTCTAACCGGCCAGGAGAAGCACTTTATTTGGTTGATCACCAGTCTTTAAAACGTTTTTCACCCGTTTCTACCGTAGAATGTGATGAAAATGTTGTCTATGATGCTTGTCATGGTTTTGGATTCTCAACTTTTAAATCGACACATTCAGAAATTGCATTAGAACTGACCCATACACTTGATCCTGAAAAACCTATTCGCTTTTCACGTCTTATTCTCACGAATAAAGGGGAAAAACCACGCAGTTTACGCCTTTATAATTATGTTGAATGGGTTTTGGGAAATGTTCGTACCAAATATGCCCCCTTTATTGTTTTTTCTTATGAGGCTAGATGGGGGGCGCATTTTATTCAAAATCCCTATCACATCGAAAAATCTCAACAAGTCACATTTTTATCAGCCTCCGAAATGCCAACCAGTACGACGACCAATCGCGCTGAATTTATCGGTGCAACGGGAACCGTAACACATCCAAATGCGATCCGTAAAGCTGGTGCTCTTTCGAATATCATTGCAGCAGGATGTGATCCTTGTTCAGCATTTGCCTATGATATTGATCTTTTACCAGGGCAAACAAAAGAAATCATCTTCTATCTTGGCAGTGCTGAAAATAGGCAAGAAGCTGAAAAACTACTTGATCAAGCACGTGCAAGCGATTTTGAAATTCTGCTCATAAAACAAAAACAACAATGGAGTGATTTTGTTTCTCCTTTCCAAGTCAAAACACCTGACTCTTCTTTTAATCTTATGGTCAACCACTGGCTTCCCTATCAAATTTATGCATGCCGCATCATGGCACGCGCAGGCTTTTACCAAGCGAGTGGTGCATTTGGCTTTCGTGATCAGCTACAAGATAGCTTGTCTTTGTTATTGCTGGAACCACAATTGGCCCATGACCAATTGTTAAATGCTGCAGCGCACCAATTTCTTGAAGGGGATGTGCAACATTGGTGGTTGCCTGATACAAATGCTGGTGTTCGTACACGGATTTCTGATGATATCGTTTGGCTTGCATATGCAACAGCTCTTTATGTCAATACCACTGGCGATGATGCCTTTCTTGATACGCTCATTCCTTTTATTGAAGGTGATGTTCTCAAAAGTGGGCAACAGGATGCTTATTTTCAACCCACTCAATCCTCAAAGGTTACAACAGTTTATGAACATTGTGTTTTAGCTTTAGACCTTGCCATTAAACGCTGCGGACCACATGGTCTCCCTCTTATTTTAGGTGGGGATTGGAATGATGGCATGAATTTGGTAGGTGCGGAAGGAAAAGGCGAAAGCATTTGGTTAGGATGGTTTCTTGGGTACACATTACAAGCATTTATCTCTTTAGCAAAAAAACGTGGTGACAATGACCATATGCAAATATGGAATACGTATCTTGAACATTTAACAAAATCCCTAGAGAAAAACGGTTGGGATGGTGCTTGGTATCGACGTGGTTATTTTGATGATGGAACACCTCTTGGCTCTAAAATCAATGATGAATGTCAAATTGATACCATTGCTCAATCTTGGGCTGTCATTTCTCAAATGGCATCGCTTGAACGTCAAAAACAAGCAATGACATCAATGCTAAAACATCTCTATGATAAAAAAGGTGGACTCATTCGCCTTTTTTGGCCGCCTTTTGATAAAAGTACACTCGAGCCTGGTTATATAAAAGGTTATCCTCCAGGAATTCGAGAAAATGGTGGTCAATATACGCATGGTGCCATTTGGAGTATTTTAGCATTGGCTGAAATGGGACAAAACGATGAAGCTTATGCTTTATTTTCTGCGATTAACCCTATTAATCATGGACAAGATCCTGAAACTTATCGTGTTGAACCTTATGTGATGGCGGCAGATATTTATGCTGTTGAACCACGATGTGGTCAAGGCGGTTGGACTTGGTATACAGGTTCAGCTGGTTGGTTTTATCGTGCCGCAACACAAGCGATTCTTGGAATACAACGTCAGGGAGACTTGTTATTTTTACAGCCACATTTACCTTCTATTTGGCCAAAATATGAAGCAAAAATGAAATTTTGTGATGCCATTTATACTATTAAAGTAAAATGGGGATCTGAAAATATGCTCTATGTTAATGGCAAAGAATATACTGAAGTTCATACAGGGATAAAGTTACAAAAAACAGGTCAGCATGAAATTTTACGTATTATTAAATCTTAAAAACGAAAAAAGAGAACAGGCTTTTTTATTCTTGCCCAAAATTGTAGAGTTGTTATAGTCCTTGCGTCGCCTATATTAACCGTGTTGGTGCATAATAATTTTAGATTCGATGAGACTGAAAGAAAAAGGTTATGAATCATCCGGATATTGCTAGACGTGTTTACAATCATACTTGGAAACTTGATCCCATTATTCGTTCACTTCTCGATACGGATTTTTATAAGCTTCTTATGGTACAGATGATTTGGGGACTTTATCCCACTGTCAATGTTACTTTTTCCCTTATAAACCGCTCTAAAACAATACGTCTTGCTGATGATATTGATGAGAGTGAATTACGTGCCCAACTTGATCATGCTCTTAGTTTGCGTTTTTCAAAAAAAGAAATGATCTGGCTCGCTGGTAATACATTTTATGGACGAAAGCAAATTTTTGAACCTGATTTTCTTCAGTGGCTTGAGAATTTTCAATTACCAGAATATGAATTAACCCGTAAAGATGGCCAATATATTCTTCAGTTTCATGGTCCGTGGGCGCATAGCTCTATGTGGGAAATTCCAGCTCTTGCGATTATCAGCGAATTACGTTCACGTACTGCTATGAAAAAGTTAGATCGTTTTGCTCTTGATGTACTTTATGCGCGTGCTAAAGCAAAAATGTGGAGTAAAGTTGAACGTCTCAAAAAATTGCCTGATATTAAAATATCTGACTTTGGGACAAGGCGCCGCCATTCTTTTTTATGGCAGCGCTGGTGTGTGGAAGCATTAAAAGAAGGCATTGGTAATTCTTTTACTGGAACGTCTAATGTCCTTCTCGCCATGGATACAGATTTAGAAGCTCTTGGAACCAATGCACACGAATTGCCCATGGTTATTGCTGCTCTTAGCAACAACGATGATGAATTACGCAGAGCTCCGTATCAAGTTTTGCAAGATTGGAACCGTTATTATGGTGGAAATCTTCTCATTGTTTTACCAGATACCTTTGGTACAGAAGCATTTTTACGCGATGCTCCAGATTGGGTAGCAGATTGGACGGGGTTTAGACCTGATAGTGCACCCCCTATTGAAGGTGGCGAACGTATTATTCAATGGTGGAAAGAAAAAGGAAAAGATCCACGCGAAAAACTTTTAATTTTTTCTGATGCTCTTGATGTCAATACAATCGAAAAAACCTATCATCATTTTCATGGAAGAGTGCGCATGAGTTTTGGATGGGGAACTGATCTTACCAACGACTTTACGGGCTGTGCACCTCAAGAAATTGCAACACTTGATGCTCTTTCCCTTGTTTGTAAGGTGACTCATGCAAGTGGTCGGCCAGCTGTAAAACTTTCAGATAATGCTGAAAAAACTATCGGTAATCCAGAAGAAGTACAACGTTATCTCAATTTTTTTGGTAATGAAACGCGTTTCTAGATTTATAACGACCTAATCTCCAGCTCTTTAAAACGGATATATTAACTCATCATATTATTGATAAGGTTGATCTTTCTAAGGATGAAGGTTCTTAACCTTTGCTGGTCTGTAAAAAGTTCGGCTTCTTGTTGAGCTGATTCCGCTTGACTTCTCATGCATGCGCTTCACTTACATCAGGTCCGACGAGTAAGAATTAAAAATATTCACTACGCATAAAAAAATACTTAACATACCAAGGAGACTTACATGCCTTATATTATTGTCATAAATAACATTGTTTTACGGCATAATGGGATATTATTGTTTTGCATGTTGAATGAGCGCGCGCGAACATCGTAAGATTCTCTCATTTCAAACCTGCTTATCTTGAATCAATCAAAACTATTTGCTTGCACATTACAAGCGGGGCTGGCGTGTGGATAAAATTTATATAAGAAAGGACTAAAAATGGCTCTTATGAACCGTCTTAATGCAAGATCTGTCACAACATTGGGAGTTGGCAAATATAATGATGGGGCTGGCTTGTTACTCCATAAGCGGAACTCTTTGTGTATAAAAACTATAAAATAGCTTTTATGAATGTTCTTAAGTGTTAAGAGCTATTGCAACATTAGAAATTGATAAGAAAACATTGGAGAATAACAAATAGCATGGTGACTATTGGTTTGCATTTTGCAAGGCAAGGATGATAGTGCTCAATGGATTTTATACGCTTTACAGGAAAAATTACTTTATCCGTGTATGGGCCTACCATCATAATGAGTAAAGCATTGAGAAATATTTCGTTAAAATAAGTATGTAAATAACACGATTTGGAGAACCTTTTGTTTTAAAGAAACATCTCTTAAGATACCTAAGCCCGTTTTACGGCGCCGACCATGAATGGTATAATGATAAAGCCATTGAGTATTCCCATCTTTACGTTTGTGAAGCAACAGGCCGGCCCTATCATTATATTTGCCAACTCCCAATGTTGCGACAGACTTTAGCACGTGAAACAGCTCATTAGGTAGGGGGTATTTCTTTTTATACAGTTTTACCCACACGCCATCCCCGTTTGTGACGTGTAAGCAAGTGATTCTGATTGATTCAACAGGGAATAGATTTGCAATGAGAGAATTCTACGATATTCGGGGTTCTAATTCAATATGAATAACGCAAGATTATCTATATAAATCAACGCATTAGTTTTAATGGCATGGACTCATTAAAAAAACAGAGAGTGCAATAATATTTTTATTTTGAATAAGCTTTATGCAAAGTCAAAAAATTTATTCATTCGCATATTATTAAAAGGATGTGCATATGCATAAAACCATTTAAAAAGAACTCTGTTGTTTTTATAAATTATCTTTAAGCTAAAAACAGATGCAACATTAAGATTGATATAATAGACCGACTTCTTTTAACTGTATAAATATAAAAATAGATGGTGTTGAGTAAGCTTTGTATTCTATCAAGTCCTCATCAAGAGATATCAAAACAAATAAGATGTCTTGTTAGAAAGAAATGACTATAACATCTAATGGCTTCTCAATATAGATGTATATATAGAGATCCATACGAGCATTTCTCACAAAGTAATGCTTCTCTTCATGAATGTGATCCATCATGTCTTACAAAGAAACTTTTTATGGACACTTCGTGTTTGACATAGTTTTTTCTAATAAAAATTATTTGACAAACGTATCATTGATGTAGTTTGACACTAGGTTTTGTACTAAGTGGGAAAAGGTGGGATTAGGTAGGAATACGTGATAATTCGTTGTTTTTATGTATAAAATTTAGCATTAAAAGTGCGTTTTGTCAAAATAGATTTTGACACCTAAAATTGTAAAAAAGAGCGAAAATCAGAAAAAAGTGCGTTTTCATAGTAAAAATGAAAGAAGGCTTTGAAAGGTCTTTGAAAATCCTGTGAAAAATTTTGAAAAGTCTGTGAAAGCCCAGAAAACCGCCTTTGAGGACCCTGTGAAAAAAATCAATCCAAAAGTTCAATCGACTCCAAAACCAACCAAAAATGACCAAAAAAGCAAAAAAGATTTCCATATATAAGTGGAAATCTATAAAAATTGAGTAAAAAGTATTTTTTATCAATAATTTATATAAATTTTTTAATGTAAAAAGATTTCCACTTTCATTTTTCATATTAAAGAGGCATTAAGCCGTATCTTGTGTAGTTTCTAGATGTACTCTTTCAGCTTCTATTTGACGCTTTAAATGCAATTTTAGAAGAGGTAAAATAAGCTCGACGTCTTCCGTGTCGTTGATGTCTTGAACAAGCTCTTGCAGTTTTCCATAAAGTTCCGCCGCGAGTTCCGCTATATCTTCAGGGGGGAGTTTTATATTTGCATCGCGATAGGTTGTATAAGCTATGCGACCAAGCTTTTTCATGAGACCAGCAGGTATGGTGGGTGCTTTAAAACCAGCTGCTTTCGCCTTTGCCATGTCACTAAACATTTCGCCTTCACCAGTGACAAGCCAGTCTAAGGATATTCCACAGCGATCTTTATATATTCGCAGTATAGATGCAGGAGGCTCTCGTAAACCCGTTTCATAATTGCGCATAGTTGTTTCGGGAATATCAAAATGTTTAGCAAATTGCTTACGCTCCGCGAAACCAAGGGTATGCCGTATTTCACGCAGGCGTTTTGCTAATGGTGTTTTAGGTTCTAGTTCGGGGCGTGCCAAAAATGCTCCTTATTCATATTTAGGTTAGCTTAAATTACAGGATTTTAAAAAGAGCTTCCCCCATTCATCTTAGAGAGGCATTAAGCCGTATCTTGTGTAGCTTCTAGATGTACTCTTTCAGCCTCTATTTGACGCTTTAAATGAATTTTAAGAAGAGGGAAAGTCGCTTCGACCTCTTCCATGTCGTTGATGTTTTGAACAAGCTCTTGCAGTTTTCTATAAAGTTCTGCCGCGAGTTCCGCTATATCTTCAGGGGGGAGTTTTATATTTGCATCGCGATAGGTTGTATAAGCTATGCGACCAAGCTTTTTCATGAGACCAGCAGGGATGGTAGGCGCTTTAAAACCTGCTGCTTTCGCTTTTGCCATGTCACTAAACATTTCACCTTCACCAGTAACGAGCCAATCTAGGGATACTCCACAACGATTTTTATATATTCGCATTATAGATGCAGGGGGTTCTTGCAAACCCGTTTCATAATTACGCATAGTTGTTTCGGGAATATCAAAATGTTTAGCAAATTGCTTACGCTCCGCGAAACCAAGGGTGTGCCGTATTTCACGTAATCGTTTTGCCAGTTCTGTTTTAGGTTCTTTTTCAGGGCGTGCCAAAAAAAATCACTCCAAATGCTTTTTCGGTATTTACAAAAGCCGAATTTGGCATTATATCTCATATTACCGCCCGATATTGAGGGCAGATATTCTACAATTAATCCCACAAAAAACGGATGTGGGAGCATCCGTTTAAAGCAGGAGCGAAAGTTATGACAACCTCACAAAAATGGGATCGCCATAGTATTTTAGCTGAGCTACGCCGCCGTAACATGACCTTGGCGGAGCTCGCGAAAGCGTATCAACTCCCGTCATCCAGTGTTCAACATATCTGGACACGGTCTAACGAGAAAGCCGAACGCGCTATTGCCGATTTTATCGGTTTGCCCGTTGAGCAAGTTTTTAGCGACCGCTACCCCAAAAGTCGCCGTCGTATTTTTAAAGCAGCAAAACATGCCAACACAGATTCGCGTGCGCATTCTGCTTTGCGCGGTAATGCTGCTTGAACTTCGTTACACGGCTTTGCCGTTTTTGCGCATTTGCCATGAATTTAAATACCATAAGATGAAAAGGTTTATCAATGTCTAAAGATCAATACGAAATAGGCAAGATAAATTGCATAGAGTTGCATCATAGAACAGCCGTTTGGGTAGTTTTGTTTTCCATAGGTGGTAAGCGGATTTTACTAATGGTGGATGGTTATGGTTGCAGCTTATAATTTATGGACGCCCGAGGCAAAAAGAGAAATCTTTAATCCTTATTCAGAAGCTGAACGGTTACAAATGATGCTTTCCTGTTCTTTAAAAGCAGTGAGTGGTGGCTTTCGGCATGTACCGATCCGGTATATTATTGATCCTCAGCATGGATTGTTTGATGCGATATTAGCGCGGCAAATTGCCATTCATATTTTGCATTATCAGTTTGAGGTACCGCGGCGGCGTATTGTTGCCATGCAAGTACGGCAGCAGACTGCTATCTTTCTTGCTTTGCAAGTGATTAATCGGCGTTTAGAAGAACCCGTTTTTGCGAAAGCTTATCGAAGATGGGTGGGTCGTGCGATGGATTTATTCTTTAAAGAGATCAGAAAGGTGGGGGCGTGATGGCACAGTTTCAAAAGCTTGCTCTTGATGTGATTGTGGTGCCGGAGCGTATACGCCCTGTGGATGATGAGCATGCCAAGGCACTTGCGCAATCAATAGTGCGGGAGGGATTGATGAATCCAATTACGGTGCGCCATACGCCCAATGCTAAAGAGGGCAATTACACGCTGATTGCTGGTGCGCATCGGCTGAGGGCTGCTGAGCTTTTAGGCTATAGCGAAATTGATGCTGTTGTGGTGCAGGCGGATAAAGAGAATGCTGCGCTTTTAGAAGTGGCTGAAAACCTGTTTCGCAATGAATTGTCTGTTATTGATCGTGCGCTTTTTGTCCAGACTTACCGCGAATTGTGGGAAAAGAAGTATGGGGAAATTAAGGTTGGTGGGGACGGTAGTAATCAACATAAAGTCAAAAAAGAGCAATTCGGTCAAGTTGACCGAATTGCTCAAAGGGACAGCAATGCAACTTCAGAGCACCATGAAACTGGGTGTGAAGGGGATGAAAAATCAAAGGATCAAGTTGATCCTTTGATCGGTGATGAGAAATTGGGACAAGTTGATCCTATTTCTAAAATGAGCAATAGTGCAAACATTGCACAATTGCATGATGAAGAGCAATTGGGTAAACATTACCCTTTTGCTGAACATGTGGCAGATCGTATTGGTTTATCGAAACGTGCAGTGCATTATTTAACGAAAATTGCCCAACATCTACAGCCGGAGTTGCGGTCGGTTTTGCGGGGGACGGCATTGGCGGATAATCAAGCGCAATTGTTGAAATTAGCCAAGATGGAGCCGGTTGTGCAACGGCGGGTGGCGATTGCTTTGCAACAGGTTGATGGGGATTTACGGCGGGCTGTTGATTTGGTCAATGGGGTTAATACGCCGCCGCAAATTAATGAACAGGAACGGATTTTTGCTCAGTTATTAGGGGTGTGGCAGAGAGCAGATGCGCAGACAAAGGCGCGGTTTTGCGCTTATCTTGCAAGAGAACGAGGGGAGGTGCTGTCATGAAGAGGCATGGTTCCCAACAGCTTGATTTTTTCCAAAAGCCGGTTTTTCCCTGTCGTGAACCCGTTGCGCAGATTGATTTAGGGCGGTTTCGCTCACGCATTAAGCGTGCGATGGCGCGGGCTTTGAGAGAATGCCGGCATGAGCGCAGTGTGATTGCGGAGCGTATGGCGCATTATTTAGGGATTGGGTGTTTAAGTAAAGCCAGTTTGGATGCGTATGTGGCGGAAAGTAAGCAGGTGGATATTTCCCTGCTGCGGTTTAAGGCATTTGTGCGGGCGACAGAAGCCTATTGGCTCTGGGATGAGGTGGTGAGTGAAGATGGATTGTTGCTGTTGCAAGGGGATGAGGCGCGTTTAGCAGAGATTGCGCGGTTGCAGCAGGAACAGCGGGAGATTGCAGCGCGATTGAAAGCCATGCGCGCAACGCCGGTTCGCATTAAAAGGGGGCAGCCATGAAAGAATGGTTTAGTATTGCCGAATTGGCTGAGGCAGCTTTGCCAGGGTTGCCGAAAACATATAAAAGTCTTGAAAACCACGGACGGGCATATTGGAGAAAAAACTCTGAACTTTCGAGGAAAGTGGGAGGCAAAACGAAGCCGGTTTGGGAGTATCACATTTCCTTATTGCCGGAGGGGGCGCGGGCGGCATTGTTGGTGCGGTTTGGAGTGGGTGTTGATGTGAAACAAACGCAAGGGGAACAAAAGACAAGTATTTGGGTGCGTTATGAAGGGCTTTCCAAGGCGCATAAAAGGCGCTGTGAAGAGCGTTTGAAGGCACTTTGCTTTATGGATGATTTGCTTGTTTCTGGTATGGGTGTGCATGATGCGGCAAGTTTGAGTGCGGTGCAATTTGGTGTGAGCCGGATGTCACTTTTTAATTGGCGGCAGATGGTGGAGGGGTATGAGCGCCCTGATTGGTTGGCAGCCTTAGCGCCTTGTTATGGTGAGGAGAATGTTTCGCAATTTGCGCCGTGTCATGATGGGGCGTGGGAGGTTTTTTGTTCGGATTATTTGCGCCCCTCTAAACCTGCTTTTTCGGCGTGTTATCGGCGCATGGTTTCGGTTGCGCAGGAGCGGGGTTTTGAGCCCATTCCTTCAGAGCGGGCATTGCGGCGTCGTTTTAAGGCGCAAATTTCTAAGGCTGTTGTGGTTTTAGCGCGTGAGGGAGAAGAAAAGGCAAAAAAGCTTTATCCAGCCCAACGGCGTGATCGCTCCAGCCTGCATGCACTGCAAGCAGTGAATATGGACGGGCATAAGCTGGATGTTTTTGTGAATGTTCCTTGGGGAGAGAAGCCTGTGCGGCTTTATCTGATTGCCATTCAAGATCTTTATTCGGGCAAGATTTTATCGTGGCGCTTATCGGATGCTGAGAGTTGGGAAATCGTTCGTTTGGTGATTGGGGATATGGTGGAAGCTTATGGCATACCGGAGCGTATGACCTTGGATAATGGGCGTGCCTTTACCAGCAAATGGATTTCTGGAGGTGTGCAAAACCGCTTTCGTTTTAAGATTAAGCCGGATGATCCGCAAGGGCTTTTGACGAGTTTGGGTGTGCAATTGCAATGGACCACCCCTTATAGCGGACAGTCTAAACCGATTGAGCGGGCATGGCGTGATCTGGCAGAAGCGATTTCTAAACATCCCTTTTGTGCGGGGGCTTATACGGGCAATAAACCGGATGCCAAGCCTGAAGATTATGGCAAGCGCGCGATAGGATTTGAAGCGTTTAAAGCCCATGTTGGGGCGCAAATTGTGGCGCATAATGCGCAAGCGGGGCGTAAGGCGGTTAATTGTGCGGGGCGCAGTTTTGATGAGACCTTTACTGAGAGCTTGCAAGCAGAGGGGACAATAGTTCGGCAAGCAACGGCAGCACAACGGGCTTTATGGCTTTTAACCTCTGAGGCATTGCGTGCGCAAAAGGGTACGGGCGAGATCCATTTTTATGGCAATCGTTATTGGGCGCGGGCGTTGAATGAGCATGCGGGGAAAAAGGTGATTGTACGCTTTGATCCGGATAATTTGCATCAAGATTTACGGGTTTATGATTTGAATAATCGGTTGCTTTGTTTGGCACCATGCCTTTGTGATGTAGGTTTTTATGACCAGCATGCGGCGCGCTTGAATGGGCGTTTGCGTAAAGAATATGTGAAGGCTGTTAAAGCAGAAAAACAGCTAGCGGCAAAGCTTGCACCTGATCACTTGGCTGATGTTTATGGTCGCCTTGAGAAAAAGGATGAAGCGTTCAAATCGAAGCTTCCGATAAAGCCAAAGGTGAGCCGCTTGATGCCAAACAACGTGGGGAATTTAGCTTTGAAAGCAGACGATGATGAGGCTTTGGACGCCCAAGAATTTAGTCAACACTTACATAAAGCTTTGAGAAAGCTTTCGGCGTCTGATGAAGAGCGTGAGGTGATCAAGTTTCCCAAGCAATAAAATAAGGAAATAGGAAAAGAGAGGGGGGATTTATAAGAATTCTCAAAAGGAAGCCGATTTTGTATCGCGTACGGCTTGAAGCGTTAACAAAGAAAGGGGGGGAGGAATCTTATCCATTTCAAAGTCTAATCAATACATGAAGTTTCTAGGTATCTTTGCCTGATAGGGTGAGATACGCGGAGTTAGCAAGTTCCCCGATGTGTGAGAAAGAGAGGGGAATTTGTAAGGGAGCCGTTTTAGTATCGCGTACGGCTTTAAATGTTCATTGTAAAGACAAAAGATAAGGGGCAGGTTTGAGCCATTCCCCTTATCAACAGTCTAAAATCAATACGAGAGGGGAATATACATGAAAAACGCGATAAATGCAACGGTCGATAAAAATCCTTGGGCGCGACCTAAAATTCAGCCCAATGGAACAGCACAAAACCGCAACAGTGATGACATTGCTTTATGGAATGAGCTTGTGGATTCAGTGAGAGCTTTGGGGCAAATGAATGATTGGTCTAAGGCGGAAGTGGCGCGGCGCATAGGCATGCCGGATGGGACGTTTTCGCAATGGTATGCGGGCAGTTATGCGGGACAGTTGGGGAAGCAAAATGCGAAGGTTCAACAATGGGTTGAGGTTTTAAAGGAAACAGCGGGGTTTTTGGAGCGCATTCCTGAAAAGCCGGCTTTTCAGAGGAATCGAATTGCTAGTGAGATCATTGATACTTTAACACTGGCGCAAAGTACGGGGGATATGGTGATGATTACGCTTGATGCGGGCAGTGGTAAGACCGAAACCTGCCGCCATTACCGCGCGACCCGCCCGCATGTTTATCTGGTGACAGCAAGCCCGCATACGCGTAGTGTTCATGGTATTTTGAATGATATGGCAGCAGAATTGGAGGTGGTGGAATATAATCCCACCCGCTTAACGCGTGCTATTGGCAAAAAGTTAGAGCGCGTGGGCAGTGGCACGTTGTTGATCGTTGATGAGGCGCAAAATTTAACGGATGAAGCGATTAATCAGTTGCGCCACTTTGTTGATATCAATGGTACGGGGTTGGCTTTGGTTGGCAATGATGAAATCTCTGGACGGTTGGTTCATCGTCAAAATGGTCCCTCTTATGCGCAAATTAAAAGCCGATTGGCGATGCATTTGAAGCGTCGCAAGCCCTATAGTGAGGATATTGCAGCGCGCATTCATGATTGGGGGATTGAAGATGTTGGTACGATAAAGTTTTTGACGGGAATTGGTTTGAAAGCAGGAGCTTTGCGGCAAATTGACAAAACCATGATGTTGGCATGCATGGCAGCGCTTGGAGATGGGTGTGAGGTGACCCTTAAACATGTCAAAGCGGCATGGAAAAACCGTGACGTGGAGGAATTGGCATGATCCCTTTATGCGACAAAGAATTATCCGATACGCTTGTTGGTCTTTATGACGATTATCAATGCGGTTTTGATATTGGAGAAAAGCTTAAATTGTGTGTTGATTTGGCGTTATTGCTTGAATTGGAGTTGAGTGTTCACCGTTTGGGGGAGGCTGATGCGGTTTTGGAAGGCCAAGTTGTGGAAGCTTTACGTTGTAGCCAAGCGCTTCATGCCAAGAGTGATGAGGGTGAGAAAGGAACGGTTATTCATATGGATTTTGGAGGCGGAAAATGATGGAACGGAACCCTTATATGGTGAGAGATTGCTTGGTTGCTTTGCGTTCTGCTTTACTCAAGCATGAAATGGAGGGCATTTTTCTGAGTGCGAAAGATGTTCGAGAATTGAATGATTATTTGCGTCGTCTCGCGGGCTATAATCATATTTTAGGTCATGAGCTTATGCGGTGTCGTTGGCAATTGAAAGCGGGATATGACCCTTTATCGGGTTCTATTTTACCGTTTCGTCGGTTTCAAAAAATACAGGAGGAAGTTGGTGATGAATCCACAAATTGAACTTGAAGGTACGCGTTATATGAAGGATGCGAAAGGGGCTTTGGTGCCAGTAAGCCTAATCCGCCCTGCGGATTTGCTTGAGGATGAAACGGTGCGCAAAATTATGGGTTTTGCGAAAGAATTATCGGCAAGGATTGCACGTTTTAACAGCCATACGATTGCGGATTTGAGTGGTTTTGATAGCTTTCTTGCGCAAGAATATGGTGTGGAGCGGCGTGGCAAAAAGGGCAATTGCACGTATACAAGCTTTGATGGTTTGCAACGCATTAAGGTGCAAGTTCAGGAAAGTGTTGATTTTGGACCGCAATTGCAAATTGCTAAAAGCCTTCTTGATGAGTGTTTGAATGAGTGGTCTGCGGATGCACGCCCTGAAATCCGTGCGATTATTACACGTGCTTTTAATACGGATAAAGAAGGTAAGGTGAATCGGGGGGAAATCTTTATGTTGCTGCGTTTGGATATTGATGATCCACGCTGGAAAGAGGCGATGCGTGCCATTCGTGAAGCGATCCGTGTGACGACATCTAAGGAATATGTGCGTTTTTATGAGCGCGATACATTGGAAAGCCCTTGGCGGGCTGTGACGCTTGATTTAGCCAAGACATAAAAGGGAGATAATAAGGGGATACCATGTCTTTAGCGGCTATTCATATGGGCAAACGCGCGTTAGGTCTTGATGATGAGACCTATCGCGCACTGCTTTTTCGATTGACAGGCAAGCAATCGGCAAAAGATTTGAGTGTTTTAGAGAAGCGTTTAGTCGTCGCTGAAATGAAAGCGTTTGGTTTTGAGCCGAATGTGAAGCGTTTAGAGGGAAAATATGCCAAGAAGCTCCAGGCGCTCTGGATTGCTGGGTGGAATCTTGGCATTATCCGTGATCGTTCAGATAAGGCGTTGCTTGCCTTTGTGAAAAGACAGACAGGCGTTGATCATATTCGTTTTTTACGCGATAGCGATGATGCATGCAGAGCCATTGAGGCGTTGAAAGGTTGGTTGCAGCGTGAGGGTGGGGTTGACTGGAGAGGGAAAAACCGCGAAGATTCATGGAGGAAGAAACCAAGCATTTCCATTTTGTGTGCCCAATGGAAGTGTTTAAATCCGGATGCTGTGTTTGAGCTTGGTGCTTTTTATCAAAGTGTTATGGCGTTAAGTGGTAAAGTTTTGGGCGAGATGAATGGGAGCGATTTTAGAGAAGTGATGAATGTTTGGGGGCGGAAAATCCGTAAAAGTGTAAAAAGCGAGGGGTAAGCATGTATGCAAGAAGAAGTCTATAGCGATTTTCCTGCCTTATTGCGAAAAATAGCTGATGTTGCGGGCAGTGAAGCAGCATGGAATATGATGCGGGCTTTTGGTGGACGAGAAGTTTATATACCTGGGCGTCTTGAGAGTGCGGATTGGTTGATTGAGATTGTTGGGTTTGAAGAAGCGCAGCAATTGATCAACTATTTTTGTTTTAATGGTTCGGGAGTGCGCCTTCTTATCCCCCTTGGCAGAGATGCTGAACGGCGGCAAAAAATGGTGCAAGCGTTGCAAAAAGGCTGGTCGGTGGATGCTGCCGCTGCTGTTTCTGGTATGCATGTGCGTACAGCCTATCGCTTGAAGAAGAAAATTTTTTCAAAAGAACCACAAGGTTCGTTATTTCCAGAGTTTTATGAGTATTGAGAGTTTTGACTGACAGTGTCAGGCTTATATTGGGGGGTGGAGATTCGATAAACTGCGCATGGGTTTTTATGCATTGAGTGGTTTGTTATGATTTCAATAGATGCTTCTTTTCTTCACCGCCTTGCGCCTAAACTGGCGCATCATGCGCGTCAAGATTTTATTATTGTTGAAATGGCACGCGTGTTGCCTGAAGCTTTATCCTATGGGGCACTCACAACACCGTTGCGTATTGCGCATTTTTTAAGCCAATGTGCGCATGAGAGTGATGGCTTTTTTACCGTTTGTGAATATGCCTCTGGGCGTGCTTATGAGGGGCGGCGTGATTTAGGCAATATCAACCCTGGTGATGGGGTGCGCTTTAAGGGGCGTGGTTTGATCCAGTTGACGGGGCGCAATAATTATCGCCGTTTTACGAGGTTTTGGTGCTCAGTCGATAAACAAGCGGTTGATTGTGAAGATTTTCCAGAAGAGCTGGAAAAGTTTCCAGCAGCGCTTTGGTCTGCTGTTTGGTTTTGGCAAATGAAAGGCTTGAATAGGCTGGCTGATCAAGATGATTATCTCAGGATTACCAAGGCGATCAATGGGGGCAAGAATGGACTTGTGCAACGTTTGATTTATTTGAACCGCGCCAAAAAGCTTTTGGGGCTTGGAGGCGAGGTGAAAGCATGAAGCCCTCTTATCGTGGTTCTAGGCTCTATTTATGGTGGTCTTTTTGGTTTGCTTGGGGGGTTATTTTTTTGCTCGTTTCTGGTGGTTTGTGGGGGGCTCCGCATATTGTTGATATGGCGAGCATTTCTATTCCTTCGATGGTGGCGATTATTGTTGGCAATCTGGGGGTGCATCGTGGCTTTGGTTCTATGGATTTTTCTAATAGGAAACATTCCCATAAGCGGCATAGCCGCTCCTATGATGGGGTGGAGATAACGGGGTGGGGAGATAAAAGCAATGTTTAGCCCTGTTTCAAAACTGTCTTTTGGTCTGCTTTTTTTTGTCAGTGTGATGTTGGCGGCTTTTGGCTTTATGAAAGCGCAAATTTTAAAAGCGGAAAAGGCGCGTGATTTGTATTGGCAGTTGGAGATTGCCAAGGCTTCAGCGCGTGCACTGCTTGTACAAGAGCGACAAAGACAAGCAGCGTTGGAATCTGAGCATCGAGCGCAAGGGGTGATTTCTGCTTTAGAACAAAAGCTTATCAAAATGGAGGAAGTCAATGGGAAGTTGCCGGTTACTGGCGGTGGCATTGGGCTTGAGCGTGTGCGCTTGCTCAACACACAAGCCGGTGGGTAGCCTTTCTTATCATTTTTTATCGGTTGAATTGCCGCCTGTTGTTCGCATGGCGTGTTCCCGCCCAGCTTTATTGCCAGAGCGTGCTTTGAATGCGCGCGAAGTGGTGCACTATTGGGGGCGTGATCGTGCTGCTTTATTGATTTGTGAACAGCGCAGAAAAGCTGCGGAGAGGGCGATTTTAGGCACAAGAGAGGGGACTTTTAAGTGAACTTGGATATCAGTGTTGCCAATGGCTGGTTGTCTTTATTGTTATCGGTTATTGCGATTTGTGGGGTTTTGAGAGCCTATTTTTCTTCCGGTGCGCGGGAAATGCTGAAAGATATCACGGCGCTTAAAGAGCGTGTGCAAAAGTTAGAAACAGAGATGGATTTTTTGCCTGATCGTGATGCGCTGCAAAGATTGGAAGTAAATATGGAGAAATTGAATGGTCGCCTCAATACGCTTTCTGCACAATTACAACCGGTGGCAGCCATTGGTGAGCGCTTGCAAGAGTTTTTGTTGGAGAATGCCAAGAAATGAAAGCAGATATGGATAAAATCATCCGTGAAGAAGCGCGGTTGATTATTTTAAAAGGGCTTGCTTGTGAGCGCAGTGAAACTTTATCGAGTGCGATGATTGAGCGGCTTTTATACAGTTATGGCATCAGGCGCGATCGCGACTTTGTGCATAATGAACTGGCATGGATGGAAGATCAAGGTGCTGTTACGTTAAAATGTGTGGGTTCGGTTTTTCTTGCGGCATTAACAGAACGGGGAGCACGTCATTTAGACCGAAGCTTTTCCATTGAGGGGATTAAGCGGCCTAAACGTTCATCAATAAAATATGAGGTGAAGGATGCGCAAGGTCGGGCGTGGACGTTTAACGGCGATTGATTTATTGCCGCAAGCTTGTGATCAAATCATTGCAGAGGCGGCTGAGGCTTTAAACAGGCGTGAAAAGACGCAAAAAGCCATTTATGATGAATTTAAAGCAGCTTTGAAGGCTTTACGAAAGGAAACGGGTTTAAGCTTTTCTATACCCTCCTTTTCGAGTTTTAATCGTTATTCTTTGCGGCTAGCCGTGATGTCACGGCGCCTAGAACAGACAAGAGAAATTGCCGCAAGCCTTTCCAAGCGTTTTGATGCCAAAGCTTCTGATAATATCACTCTTTTGACGGCGGCAGCGATTAAGGAGTTGATTTTTTCAACGTTGAGCAGTGGGAAAAACCTTTCGCCAAAAGCAGCACAAGAATTAGCCAATGCGCTCAAAGGGGTTTTGGCGGCTGAACATTTGTCGACCACCAGACGGCAAAGATTAGAGAAGGATTTTACCACTAAAGCAAGTAAAGCGGTTGATGTGGCAGCAGCAGCGGCGGGGCTCTCAGAAGAAACAGCGCGGGCTATACGTGCGCAGGTGTTGGGGGTAAAACATGGCTGAACAGCCCTTTTCAAAAAGTCATGTCTTTGATCATCAAGGTGGTTTTGATATTTGGCGGAAAAGTGCTTTTCCCAAAGAGAGTGATCCCTTAGCGGAAGGCGTTTTGATGGCGCATCAACGGGCATGGATTGAGGATAAATCACCGTTAAAATTGGTGGAAAAGGGGCGGCGCACCGGTATTACTTTTGCTGAAGCTTTGGATGATACTCTTATTGCGGCGGCAACCGTTAAGGCAGGGGGCGATAATGTTTTTTATATTGGTGACACCAGAGACAAGGGGCGTGAATTTATTGGCTATGTGAGCAATTTTGCCAGAGCCATTACAAGCCACAGTGGGGATGTGGAGGAATTTTTATTCTCTGATCAAAGGGCGGATGGTTCAACGAAATATATCTCTGCTTATCGGGTGCGTTTTGCTTCGGGGTTTCGGGTTGAGGCGCTTTCTAGCCGCCCTGAAAACATTCGGGGGTTACAGGGCATTGTAGTGATTGATGAGGCGGCGTTTCATCAAGATGTGCGCGCTGTTTTGGATGCTGTCAATGCTTTGCTCATTTGGGGAGGAAAAATCCGTGTGATCTCCACCCATAATGGTGTACTCAATCCTTTCAATGAATTGATCCGTGAAGCACGAGCAGGCAAAGTGCCTTTTTCGGTGCATTGTTACCCCTTTGGTGTTGCTGTTAAAAATGGCTTGTTTAAACGGGTTTGTGCCATGAAGGGGGAGGTGTGGAGTTTAGCATCTGAGCAACAATGGGAAGAGCAAATTCGTGCCTCTTATGGGGTGCGTTTGGCTGCTATGCGCCAAGAATTAGATGCCATACCAGCCGATCAAGAAGGGGCGGCTTTAACACGTTTGCAGATTGAAAATTGTTGTGTTCCGGGTATTGCGGTGTTGCGTTTTGCTTGTGTGGATGATTTTAAAAATCAATCGGAACATCAACGAAGTGTTGCTGCTTTTGCTTGGTGTGAGAAGCATATAAAACCTCTTCATGCTGGGCTTGACCGGCGGCGCCAACATGTTTTTGGCGTTGATTTTGCCCGCAGTGGTGATGCCACCTCCATTGTGGTGATGGAGGTGGGACAAGATTTGGTGCGCCGTGTACGGTTTATGGTGGAATTGTGCAATACGCCGTTTGATCAACAAAGAGAGATTTTATTTTATGGGGTGAATGGTTTGCCGCGTTTGATGGGCGGCGCGTTAGATGCGCGGGGCAATGGGGCTTATTTAGCCGAAAAAGCGGCGCAACGTTATGGAGCTCTTGTGAAGGAAGTTCCCTTGTCACAAAGTTGGTATGGCAAGGAAATGCCGGCTTATTTAGAAGCTTTTGGGGATGGGACGATTGTTTTGCCGCGCGATAGTGACATTGTTGCCGATCATCAAGCGCTTGCTTATGTCAATGGCATTGTGAAAATTCCAGACAATCACCGTTTTAAAGGCAGTGACGGTTTTATGCGCCATGGTGATAGCGCGATTGCTTGCACTTTGGCTTATTTTGCCAGCCGCCAAACTCCTGAAATTTATGATTATACACCTGTGAGAGAGGCTTATCATTTTGATGAAAGCTCGCTCTTTTCAACGCCTTTTTTTTCAACAATGCGATCAAAGATTTATTGATGGGATAATGAGATGGTAAAACTTTTAGATCAGTGGGGCAGGGCGCTTAATATCAAAGGGTTGGAGCGAGAAGTTGCAAGCCCTACCGTTGGCGGTGTTCGTGATGTATGGTCACAAACCATTGTCAGTGGTCTCACCCCTGCGCAACTTGCTGATATTTTGCAACAGGCAGCACAGGGGCATCCAGAGCAGTTTTTCCAACTTGCCGATGATATGGAAGAGCGTGATTTGCATTATCGTGCTGTGCTTGGCATGCGTAAAAATGCCCTTACAGGGGTGGAACCTAGTGTGATTGCAGCAAGCAGCAGTGCACAGGACAAAAAGATAGCAGATGCGGTGCGGGAAGTGATTAGTGCACCTACCTTTGTTGATGATTATGTGACGGATTTGTTAGATGCTTTGGGAAAAGGCTATGCGGTTGTTGAAACTTTGTGGGACAAGAGTGCCAAGGAATGGTGGCCGGTTGCTTGGAAATGGCGTGACCAGCGGTTTTTTCAATTGGATCGGCGGGATGGTTTTCATTTGCGTTTAAAAGAAGAGGGCTCTCTCTATGGAAGTGAATTGCCTGCTTATAAATTTTCTATTCACAGACCCAAGTTGAAAAGCGGTTTGCCTATTCGTTCTGGGCTTGCGCGGCTTGCAGCTTGGGCATTTCTCTTCAAGTCTTATACACTGAAAGATTGGATGGCTTTCTTAGAAGTTTATGGCATGCCTTTGCGTGTGGGTAAATATGGGGCAAGTTCTTCTCATGAGGAACGGCGGGTTCTCATTCAAGCGGTGCGTGATTTATCCAGTGATGCGGCAGCGATTATTCCCAAAGAGATGGAGATTGAATTTATTGAAGCGGCAGGGGGCAGTGGCAATGCGGTTTTTGGTGTCAAAGCGGAATATTTAGATCGGCAGATTTCTAAAGGGGTATTGGGGCAAACCATGACGACGGATGAAGGTTCGTCTTTTTCGCAAGCGCGCATTCATGAAAATGTACGCCATGATATTGCAAGAGCTGATGCACGCCAATTAGCCTTGACAGCTAATCGTGATTTGATTGTGCCCTTTGTTGAGATTAATTTTGGGCGCCAAGAGCGCACTCCCCTTGTCTATTGGCCGATTTCTGAAAATGAAGATATTAAAGCCATCAGTGACGCTTTGGAAAAACTTGTGCCCTTGGGTTTGCGTGTTGGGGCGCAAGAAGTGCGCAATAAGATTGGCTTTTCGCAACCAAAAAAAGAAGAGGATGTTTTAAAGGCTCCTGATAATTCGCTTGATGATGAGAGGGGACAAGAGGATGGTGAGGCAAGACAAAAGGCTCATGTTTGTGCTGATTGTGGAGGTGTTTTTGATGTTTCTGTGACAAGAGAGGACAAGGGTGGAAAAGAGCAGGGTGGGAAACATCACGACGAATTGGACCGGCTTTCACAAGAAGCTTTAAGCGACTGGGAAGAGGACTTAGAACCCCTTTTAGAGCCTTTTAAAAAGCTTGTGAGAGAAGCAAAAATTTATGAGGATATCCTTAAAGGCTTAGATGAATTATTGGGTGAGATGGATCATCATGCATTAGCAGCGCGCTTGGCAAAGGTGCAAATGATTGCACGTGGGCTTGGATATCATGGATGAGGAACTTTTTAAAACCGCCCCTAAAGAGGTCACCCGTTATTTTGAAGCCAAGGCACTTGTTCCAAGTTTTGATTGGCGTGATATAGCACCAGAAGAACATGCCTTTTCCTTTACGGTGGCAAAATCGCTAGGCTATGACATTTTAGAAGATTTTAAACAAGCGGTTGGAGAGGCTATAAAACATCAAGTTCCTTTTCAAGAATTTCAAAAAAATCTGATGCCGATTTTACAAGAAAAGGGTTGGTGGGGTAAAAAGACCAGCATTGACCCCAAAACTGGTGAAAAGAGCGTGGTGCAATTGGGCAGCCCGCGACGCTTAGAGACGGTCTATTGGGCTAATACCATGAGTGCGCATGCAGCAGGCGAGTGGGAGCGCACACAAAATAATAAAGAATTTTTGCCCTATCTCACCTATGCTTTGTCGAGTTCAGAACATAAGCGTTTAGAACATGAAAGTTGGGTGGGGTTTACGGCACCTGTTGATGATCCGGTTTGGGATTGGCTTTATCCACCCAATGGCTGGCGGTGTAAATGTAGTGTGCGACAGGTAAGCCGTTATGAAGCAGAAGATTTAGGCTATGAAGAGGATTCGCCGCCACTTCAAGTGGAGCAGAAGGTTTGGCACAATAAGCGAACGGGGAAAATTGAGAAGATACCAAAGGGGATTGATCCTGGTTGGCATTCTAATCCTGGGAAACATCGCGCGCAAAACTTAAGCAATTTTTTGAGTGATAAAGTCTCTGTGATGGGGGACAATCGAAAACGCATTGCCATTGAAGATATTGTGGGTTCACCACTTTTGGAAGCCATGTTTGAAGGACGTATGCCGCGTGGATTTATTCCCATTGCCCCAATGATCCAAAAGGTGCGTGATGTTTTTGCAGCGGACGGTTCTCTTATTCGCTTATCTTCAGACAGTGTGAAACATATTTTGTTAGAGCATCAAGCGCGTGATCTTCGCTTGGATGATTTTCGTGGCGCCATTCAAACATTCATAAAACCCCATGGCATTATCAGGCGAAAAGGTGTACCGAGCGTTGTGTTTTTGGGTGAAAATGATGGGGTATGGTGGCGCTTAGCAGTTAAATTCGTGGCAAGCAAACAAGAATGGTGGTTGACCTCCATGCATAAAAAAAGCTCTAGAGAAATTGGACGCTTATTGGATGCGGCTGAAAAAAAGGGCGAGAGGTTGTTGTAAAGAAAACAACAGGAAGAAAGTCTTTTGTTCTTAATGGAAAAGAGGCGAGGAAAATGAGAAGGCGTGGAGGGCGGTCAACTCCTCGCAGATCCGGTAAAACCGTCCTGGTATAACTGGCTCACGCCTCGCGGATAATGTAACAGTTTAAAAGTTTAAAAGCAATCTTTTAAAAAACAGCTTGAGAGAGGCTTTTTTGTATAAGACGATAAATTGTACCTCTAACTTCACAACGGCGCTCTATCGCCTTTGAAGTGCCTTTGAAAACGATTTTATGGGATGGTTTGACACGGGGGGCTCTCACAAGAAGAATAATAGGGAAAAGAGTGCTTTTTTGAGAAATGCTCTTTTGACTGACAGTGTCAGACTTATAGTGGGAGTAAGTTTCATGCATTGTATTGCCAATGACAATTGTAAAGCAATAGGCAATGTTTATGGAGCAAGAATTTCACGAAAATGGCGAAGATGGGCATGCTGAGATATGTCATGACGAGACATTTCATGCCGCGTTAATAGATCTTTGCCAAGACGTTACCGTTAGCCAAGCGCCTGAGTGGGTAGAGCTTTTGCCCAAAGCGCCGCATGTGAAGGCTCGTGATGGACGACAATGGCATTATCGTCCGCAAACCATTTTAAAAGCTTTTGCAGCCAATAAAGGACCGCTTGTGATTGATTATGAGCATGGGCAATATCACCGAGCGAGAAATGGCTTGGAAGCGCCGGCAAGTGGCTGGATTGAAGAGTTAGCAGAGCGGGATGGTGCAATTTGGGGGCGGGTTAAATGGACCGATATGGCTACCAAAAAAATTATTGCCCGAGAATATCGCTATCTTTCGCCGGAGTTTCGCCATTCGAAGAAAGGTGAAATTTTAAATTTAGCTGGTGCTGGTTTGGTGAACCGTCCAGCCCTTGTCATGACGGCTTTAAGCCGTGAACAGCCTTCCCCTATAACTTTGACGGAGAAAATGATGGATTTGACAGCCATTGCCAGTGCTCTGGAGCTGGCAGAAGATGCTAAAGCGGATGAGATTTTAGCAACGCTTAAAGCGCGCGAAAAAGAACGCGTGGAACTTTGTGCTCAATTGACAAAGGTGCAAGAAGATTTAGCGCTTTTGCAAGAAGAGCAGAAAAATAAGGCTATTGAGAGCCTTTTAGACAAGGCCATTGAAGAGGGCAAGATTTTGCCGGCTGCCCGCGAGGAATATCGTGCACTCTGTAGCTTTGAAGGGGGTGTGGAACATTTTAAAAGTTTGGTCGAGAAGTTGCCGGCGCTTGCCGCTAGGAGTCCTTTGGAGACCTCTTGTCTCAAGCAAGAACCAAAGCTTGCGCCAGAAGAGATTGCTGTTGCGGCACGCCATTATAAGGAAGAGCAGAAGCAAAAAGGGTGGGATATCACCATTAGCCAAGCAGTTGATTATATTTGCGAACAAAAGGAGCGCCAATCATGAGTACGATGATTTTAATTAAATCTTTTCGCGCCATAGATGTGATTTCACCTTATTGCATTGTTGCAGCGCGCACTGAGGGAATGGTGGCAACGGCTTCTGGTAAGGGTGATAAATTATTAGGGACTGCTGGGGCATTGAGCGCAAAGGCTGGTGAGATGATTGATGTTGGCCAATGTGGTTGGGGCGAAGTGGTTTGTGGGGGCAATGTTTCTTTTGGTGATTTTTTGACCTCTGACCCCAAAGGACACGCCATTAAAGCGGAAGCTGCAGATCGCACGATTGGTATTGCCATGAGTGATGGTTCTGCTGGTGATGTTATTTCTTTTAAAATTAATTAATCGAGGCTTATGATGAACAGACCTTTTCCCATTGATCCAACACTCACCGCTATTGCTATTGGTTATCGCAATCCAGCTGGCTCTCTTATTGGCGATAGAGTTTTGCCCCGTGTTTCTGTTTTAAGTGAAGTGTTTAAATATAGTGAATTTCCCTTAGCGGAAAATTTTACGGTGCCTGAGCTTGAGATAGGGCGGAAAGGACGCCCGAATGTGGTGGAATTTTCTGCCTTTGAACGGGAAGCTAGTGTCAAAGATTACGGACTTGATGATCTCATCCCCAATTCAGATATTGAAGCAGCGGCACGCGCACGAGCAGAAAAGCGCTCTCGTTATAACCCCGAAAAGACAGCAGTAGAAGGTCTTGCCAATTTGCTGGAGTTGGGGCGTGAAGTGCGTGTGGCAGCGCTTGTGCAAAGAAGTGAAAATTACGCACCAGAGCGGGTGATTACGCTTAAGGGTGAAAATAAATTTAGCGATTATGAGAAATCTGACCCTTATGCTGTTTTAGATGAGGCGATGGATAAAAGTCTCGTCTATACACCCAACACCATTGTTATGGGCAAAGTTGTTTGGTCAAAACTCAAACGTCATCCCAAAATCATTAAAGCCGTTAAAGGGGGTGGCACTGCTGATGGTTTTGTCACCAAGGCGCAATTTGCTGATCTGATGGAAATACACCCCGATCGGTTACTCATTGGTGAATCGCAAGTGAATTTGGCCCGCAAAGGACGCGCGGCACAATTGGCACGCGTTTGGGGCAATAAGATTGCTCTGCTTTATATTGATCCTACCAAACAACAGGCAGATGGTTCGGTGATCAGTTGGGGCTTTAGTGCTCAGTTAGGCGAGCGTTTGTCTGGAGTGATCCAAGATCCAGATATCGGCTTGTCGGGCGGTAAACGGGTGCGTGTTGGTGAACGCGTTTGTGAATTGGTCGCCGCAAAAGATGCCGGTGTTTTGTTGCAAGAAGTTGTCTAAGGGAAACTTTTAAACATGGCTTATGCAAGCAAAAGATTGATTGAAGAGCTCTGGGGCGTTGATTTCTTGTCCGACTTATGTGGGATGGATGAGCATTCTGATCCAGTTCTTTTAAGAAAAGCCATTGATCTTGCGCTTGAACAGGCAAGTGGTGAGATTGATGTGCATCTGTCTCATCGCTACTGTGTCCCCATTGTTGGACAGCCAGCGGCTCTGGGTATGATCTGTGTCAATATTGCTGTTTATAATTTAGCCATACGCCATACGGCACTGACCACCACCATTGAAGATCGTTACAAACAGGCGGTTGATTTACTGAAACGCATTGCGGAAGGCAAAGCGGGTTTGGGTGTGGATGAACCTAAAATTATGAGCGAAGATGGTCCTGTTAAGGATGGGGCTTTTTTCCATGCTAAGCCGCGTTTGATGGGAAGGTAATATGTCTGTTGCAACCCATATTGAGATTAAAGAGACAGGGCTTGAAGCGGCTTTATCCTTTTTGCAAAAGGGGGCTGATAGCTCGATGGGGACTTTGGCACAAGGGGTTGGACGTCTCATTCAAGAGAGCACAAGGCGGCGGATTCAAAGTGAAAAAACCTCTGCCCAAGGAGAGAAGTGGAAAAACAATTATGCTCGCACCTCCATTCTTTTTGCCAGTGGGGCGCTTTCACGCTCCATTGATATGAAAGCTTCACCAGAAAAGGTGATTGTGGGGAGTGGGTTGGTTTATGCACGGATTCATCAATTGGGTGGGGTTATTCACCCGAAAAATGGCAAGACACTGCGCTTTTTTCTGAAAAGCAGCAAAGCACACCGCTTTGTTTGTGTGCATCAGGTAACCATGCCCGCCCGTCCTTATTTGGGGCTTTCAGAACGCAATAAAGTGGAAATTGTCAAAGCGGCAGAAGATTGGCTGGGAAGGGTCTTTTCATGAGTCAAACGGTCAAGCAAGCAGGGCGCATTAATCAGTTTCGTGAAGCGGTGATACGGAGCCTTAAAGGCGCTTTGCCGGATGTGCGTGATTGCGGCTGTCAATTTGGGCGTTTTAATTTAGAAGAATTGGAAACACAAATGCTTGTGGCTCCAGCAATACGGGTTGCGGTGTTAGAAAGCCGCTTGAGTTCTGTGGCTTCTGGACAGCAGAGTACTGATCTTCATTTAGGGGCTTTTATTATTACCACGGGTAAAGAGCGTGATATCCAAAGTTGGCTTCTGGCAGAAGCTATTGCGGTTTTATGCCATAGCGGGCAATTGTGGGGGCTAACGCATTTGAGTGCCCCGCGTGATGTCCAGATTGAACCGATTATCTCTGCGGCGATTAAGCAGCGTGGTGTGTCGATTAGTGTGGTGGAATGGCACCAAGATTTGTATCATTTGGGAAAAGATATTTTTTGTGATGAGGGAAAACTCAAAAGTGGTTTGATTTCATGGGACAATGAGGTGGGGGCATGAATGACGCATATCTCTTAAGTGATACCTTTCGACAAATCATGAAGCGTCTTGATGCCCTTGAACGCTGTCTTGCCAACCAACACATGATTGGGCGGGTTGTGCAAGTTGATGGCCATAGGGTTCGGGTGAAACTTTTCTCTGAGAGTGCCAATGGACAAGCGGTTTTATCGCCTTGGCTACAAGCGCAAGAAGCGGCGGGGGCTGTTTCCAGCAATATGCCGCTCCATGTTGGTGATCCGGTGCGGTTGTTGAACCCCCATGGTGAGATTGGCTCTGCCTCTCTGGTTGTACGCGATAGCTATAGTGAGGATATGCCTAATCCAGCCCGTCACGCCGAAGAGTTGGCGCTCTGTTATGCCGGTGGCGCTTTGCGGATGACAAAAGATGAACTTATTCTCTCCCATGGGGAAAACCAAATTCATTTGAGTGCACAAGGTTTGGTGCTTTCTCATCAAGCAACCCGTGTTGAATTAACGGGCAGTGTGCAGATTGAAGCAAAAGATTTACAGCATAATCAAAAATCTGTTGGCGCAAGCCATAAACACGGCGGGGTCAAAATGGGTCCCTCCACAACCTCTTCCCCTCTTTAAAGGAGTTTTATGATGCGTGAGAACACTTATGTTATTTTAACCAATGCCGATTTTGTTGCTGGTCAACGTTCACCGGGCAAGGGTGAGGAAATTTGTTTAAGTGAAGAGGCAGCAAAATACCCTTTGCTGCTTGGTCAGATTGCTGAAAAACCAGCCCCTGTTGTTGCGGCGACCCCAACGGTTTCTACCACAAAGACAAGCAAAGGGGCTTAAAGCATGCGGTGCGGGATGAGCGAAAAGGATGGCTCTCTCTTGTATGGCTTTGCGCATTGCCAACAATCACTCCATAAATGTTTAATGACAAGGGTAGGAACACGGGTTTTGCGTCGCCATTATGGGTGTGATGTCAGAGAATTCCAAGACGCCAATGCTGATCCTGCAACAATCTTACGTCTTTATCAAGCTATTGCCTGCGCGCTTGATGATCCAGAATGTGGAGAGCCTGGGTTCTCATTGCAAAGGATTGATCTGACCAAAGCAACGCGTGAGGGAACATTCCACTTTGTTTTAAGGGGAGTTTTTTATCCCGATGGCCATTTGGGGGATTGGTCCCATGGGCAAGAGATGCAATTTCCTTTAGAGGTCTCTTATGGCAGAGCTTGAACATTTACCCTTTTCACAGATTCCTTTGCCACAAATTATTGAAGAGCTTTCTGTTGAAGCAATTTTAGAGCAAAAGATTGCGCGTTTGATGGATGTTTTTGCAGCCCATCATATTCCTTATAATGTGGAAAAGACCGCCTATGACCCCGTGGTCATTCAATTACAAGCGGCTGCTTATGAAGAGTTGCTGTTGCGCCAACGGATCAATGAAGTAGCGCGAGACAATTTACTAGAATTTGCGCGTGGGACAAGTTTAGACCATTTGGGGGATTTTCATGGGGTCACGCGCCTTTTGGATGAAGATGATGAGCGGTTTCGCCGCCGCATTCGCTTAAATAGACAAGGACATTCCACAGGGGGCACAGCGCCACGTTATCAATATTTTGCGCTCTCCAGTGATATCCATGTCAAAGATGCTTTTGTTTATCGTGAGGGCAAAAGCCCGATTATTCATGTGGCTCTTTTTAGTGACAGCCCATCAGGGGTGGCAGATGAAGCTTTAATTGCCAAGGTGCAAGCCGCCCTTGATGAAAAACAGGTAAAAATGACCAATGATACTCTCTTGGTCAAAAGTGCGGTGCAGCGGGTGATCAATGTTTCTGCTGATTTTTGGTTGTTACCGGATGAAGGCTCCTTTGTTTTGGAAAGAGCAGAGCAGAATTTGAGAGAAGAATGGGCGTGCACATGGAGGCTTGGGCGTGATCTTTCTTTAAGTTGGATACTCAGTCGCCTGATGGTTGAGGGTGTGCACCATGTGAACATAACGCAACCGTGCAAGGATATTCTGGTCGCGCCTCATGAAGCAGTGACACTAGGGGAAATTGCCTTATCATTACGGGGGCACGCTTATTAATGCTCTCGTTGTTATTGCCCCCAAATTCAAGCTTGTTTGAACGTTGTCTTGCTGACGCAATGGCTGTTGATCCTCAAGTTAAAAGGGCACTCGAAGATATTTCCCGTGCCAAATTAATTACGCGTCCCCCTTCTTGGTTACCCTCTCTCATTGATGAATATGGTTTGCAAGAATTAAGCCCTTATTTCTCTAACTCTTATGATTTGATTGACCAAGGACTTGCATGGCAACGCCTGCGCGGGTCTCTTGCGGCAATAGAGATGGGGTTGAGATG